>JAUHYO010000053.1 GCA_030426325.1 Gammaproteobacteria bacterium
AGCGCTCTGGAACATATTGGCACCAACAAACGCCGTCAGCCAAACAAAGTAGGGATGGACGTAATACGTCAAGGCCAGAGAAAGCAGGACCATAAAGCCTGCAAAAGCCATTGTTGCGCGTTCAAGTGTCATGAAAATACCTCCTAATAGCTAAATCGAACGCGGACATAAGCATTGCTGTTGTCCGCGAATTGCTTGAAAAATGTGTGCGGCTGGTCGCCGCCAAACAGGTTGGCGCCACCACTAAAAGACCATTTGTCGCTGTAGCGATAATCAATAGCAGGTCGCAAGTAGAAATCCTTGTCCGTCGGCGAGTAGAACGTAAACAGTGACAGCGTCAACTTGTCCTGCCAGGCCCGGTAGCTCAGGCGATTGGTGATGACCTGTCTGTACTCATCGGGTTCGAATTCAGGGGAGAAGGAGTTGGCGATCAGGTCGTCATAGTCCCGGGTCCATTCGAGATAGTACTGGAACGCCACTGTCAGATTGGTTATCGCCTCTCTTTCGTACCCGAGCAGCAAGCGAAACTGGTCATTGGGGATCAGAGGATCGGTACCGGCCGTATCGTCGCGGGACTGGTAGTACGCTGTTTCGGCGTTGAACAGACCGGACATCAATGGCCGCCTGTAGCTGGCGCCAAGTGCCGACAAGGGCGCAAATGTGGGTTCCAGTGCTGTAGTCAGAGCCGAAGGCTGGTGAAAGAAGCCGTGGTAGGCATAGAGCGCATATTCGCGCCCATTGACGGTCTTGAAGAGGCGCAAAGCGAACTCACCGTTGCTGAAATCTTTCCCCGGTTCGAGTGCGTCGAGCGGCGGGATTGGTGCAATTGCTCCACCAGCCAGCGGAGAGAAGAACGAAAAGCGCTCTCCATCCAGGTAAACATCCGGTTCAAACACCGGTGTCCAGGCAATATCGATGTTCACGGGCTTGGAATACCAGGTAGCGCGTACAGCGTTCGACGGTGCCTTCAGGTACTCAGTGTCCCGCCCGGCGAAAAATGACACCCAGTCTTTCGGAAACAGGTCGTTGAGAAATAACAGGTCCCCCGTACCCCAGGTCAGTACCTGGCGGCCGATTAATAAATCTGTTTGCGCTGTCGGTGACACCGCCAGCGAGAGTTCACGGATATTGGCATCCAATTCGTCGGGAACCGCGTCGTACCACGCGTCGGCCTTGAAATCGATCGTGACTTTGTCATTCGACCACTCTGTCTCGATCCTGGCTCTTAAATCACCGAGCGTCAGCGCGTCGTCAATTAGCGCGTCGTTTTGCAATCGGCCCCCTGCCGCCGCTTCGACGAATCCCGTCCATCGCAACCCGCCTGCGCTGCTGTCATCGCCCCAGTCTTCCCAGTCATCAGACGGGTCTTCGCTCGCGGTCGCGAGCGCCGACGCTCCGAGCAACGCCGTAATGAAAAAGATTCGTCTCATTGATCCGTCGCGGGCCGTTTCAGCCACTCACCCGGTGGACGACGCAATGATCGTTCGGTGAACACCTCGGCAGGGATACCGATGTCGTACGCGATATACCGGAACTGCATGTCGGTCTGACCACTCGAGTCAACGTCGACAACACGACTCTTGGTCACCGTCGGGTGACCATCGATCTCTTCGACCTCAAGCACTTCAACGCGCCGGTACACATTACCGGATGAATTCGCATATTCAATCCTGGTCGGCAGAAACGTGCTCTTGTCGATCCAGGTTTGGTAATGCGAAAACTCAACCTGCGAGCTGTCCTTCGGCGTGTGCGTAAGGACGTAGCTTTCGTCAGTCGTCTCGTCGAGCACATGCGTGTCCTCGCCAGGATCACGCCCGGACACATCTTCATAAAAATAGTGTGCGCCGACGAAACTGGTCCGCTTGTCACCCGCCGAGATGCGTTTGACCAGATCCAACCCCGGCAAATACAACCAGCGATCGTCGTCGAGACCAACATGTTTCTTCACGAGAAAAACGGTACCGCGCACATCGGATGGCTGGCTGAAAACGACCAGAAAATCCTGGTCGCCCGCTTCCTCTACGGTGCGCCGTAAAACAGTGAACTGCCGCCTTTGCTCCCGTCCCTGTGCATCGCGAATAATCATGCGAACCTCCGACCGGCCATCGCTACCGGCATAATAGGAAGCACTGTTCGCGCGCGACACGATTTCGTCCGCATCGCTCAAGTCGGCTGCCTGGCTACTGCCGGCTGCGAGAGCGGCGATCAATACGATAGCTGTGAATACTGTTTTCATCGGTCAAACTCCTTGTTGCGATTCGCCGGCGATGGCCTCGCGTGTATCTTTTTGTCGAAGTGACATCAAAGCAGGCAGCAAGAGCAGCGTCGCAACTCCGGAAATCACCATGATCGCCGCCATGAATGCGCCGACCGTCACGTACGGAACCAGCGCTGCAAAAAACAGAGGCGTGAATCCCAACGCAATCACGATTGCGTTGCGGGCAATCGCACGAGCAGGTTCCTCGAATATCTGTTTTGTCGCTTTGACGAAGGACCCCAGCTGGTCGCGAAGGACACGCATACGCTGGATGAAGTGAATAGCGAAATCGACGGATAACCCGAGCGTCAGCGATGACAAGACAGCGATCGGCATGTCGTAGTCCTTGCCGATCCAGCCGATAAGCCCGTACACAGCAAGAATCGTCGCCGTCAGCGGCACCATCGCCATCAGTCCCAGCGCTGGTGACCGGAACAACATGGTCATCATCAGGAATACGACAAAAAAGGCACCCAGGAGGCTCTTCAGCATGCCGGCCACCATTTCGTCCTGCCAGATCACGTTGATATACGTCTTGCCGGCCCAGTTCGCGGAAACCCCGTTGGGCAGAGGATTCGCGGCGATGTAATCATCGATCGCACTGATGACATGCGTCATGTCCCGATTGTCGCCACTTCTTAATTGCAACCAGATGGCTGTCGAGCGGAAGTCCGGCGTCACCATATGCCAGAGATCCTGCGGCCGGTGCGAGGACTGGTATTGCAGTAGAGTTTGAGCAACCGCGGCCGATGTATCAGGAATCCGGTAGGACGCATCGTCTCCGCCACGAAGCTCGCGATTAACCACTTTCACGACGTCCGGCAATGCGTTCGTTTTGCCGACGCCGCCGGTATTCATCAAGGCGTCCTGCAAAACTGCCACCTCATTCAAGGCGACCGGATCCTGGAAGTATTTGCTGCCGGACTGGGCCTCCTCCGCAGCGAACAATAGCTCCTCAAGTGGTTCCAGGCCCGACTCTGACTCGAACAGCAAATCGTCAGTCGCGGAAATAATTCGTCCGAAATATTGTCCCTGCGCCGAGTCGGTGTTCTGAATCAGTTCTCTTATTCCGGCGACGTCGACCCCGTCCGCTGCCGCACTGTTGAGCAGGACCTCACCCCGCTCGCGGAATTCCCGGATGATTTTGTCGTCGTCGTACGTCAGCACCAGGAACGCATCATAGGTTCCCGCGAAATGTTCATTGAGAACGGTGTCGGCAATGCGAATACGGTGGTCCGATTTGAACCAGCGAACCGGGTTGTCATTGATCTCGATGCGCTGCACGCCGGCTATGCTGAAAAGAATAATGCCGATTGCCACCGCGATAATCAGTTTGCTGAATCGCGGTGTCAGCCCGCCGGTCTTACGCAGCAGGCGTGCCAGTGGTGTGTCAGCGTCACTTCCCGCTTTCAATCGGCCCAGTGCTTTGAGGCTGTCCGGCTTCATCCGCACCACGTAAGCAGGGATCAAGACGATGGTGACGATGAATGCCAGCAACACACCGAAAGCAACGAATGCACCGAAAACCTGTACCGGTGGCACGGGCGTAATCAAAAGTGATGCGAAACCCACGCTGGTGGTCAGGGATGTGAACAACATGGGCTTGTAGAGATGATCCACCACCCGGGAGACGGTTTCTTTCACATCCTTGCCGGGTTCATAGCGATCCGAAAACTCCGACATGATGTGAACAGAATCCACGACCGCTATCGGCATCAGGAATATCGGAATCATTGAGCTCATGATATGTACAGTGAATCCCAGCCCAACCAGCAGACCCATGGTCACGATCACCGTAATCATCGCGACCAGCATGGGCGCGATAACCAGCCGTGCGCTGCGAAAGAAGAACCACATCAGCGCAAAGATCATGAGTCCCGCCAATGGTGCCGAAACGGCCATTTGCTTAAACATCTGCACGCCGAATGTGTCTTCCGCAACCGGCAGGCCGGTGATGTGATAGTCACCTGTATTCGAGAATTCCGATGTAATTTGCTGTATTTCAACGGAAATTGGGTAACTCAGATCCTTGCTTTTTATCGGGACGTAAATTGCGGCCGCCTGGCCGTCGTCGGACACCAGGGTATTGAGCAGCAACGGCAGTCGGTTGACGGCCGAACGAATCGCATCGACCTCGGTCTGGGTCGTCGGCGCGTCCTTCATCATCCAGCTGAAGCGAATTTCACCCGCTTCGCCCTGACTGATGTTGTCGGCAAGCGACAATGACATCACGTCGTTTCGTACGACGCCTTCAATAGCAAGAATCCTTTCACTGATGGCATGCAACGCGGACAGCGTTTCGATGTTAAAGACACCATTGGCATCGCTGGTATTTACGACACCAACAACAATCGCGTCGTGCAAGGAAAATCGCTGTTTCACAAGGTTGTGAATTACCCGGTCGGTTTGCTCGGCCGGCAACATGTTCTCGGGATCGGTATCGATCTGTATGCGCGGCAATATTGCGCCGAATAACAAAGTGACCAACACGGCCAACGCATACACAGTGCGAGGCCGGCCCGTCGCTAACGCGATTATTGAATGTTTCATCCTGTTTCTTTCAACCGCTCGGAACCGATCCACTTCATCATGAGTTTTTCGTAGTACGGTTCATGCTTGCCCTGTCTGACCTTGCGCAGGAAATACTTTTCGAACGCGATTTTTGCGACGTGCACCCACTTGCCCTGCGAGGCCCAGTTCGTGTTGCGTGGCGGAATTTGCGGCGACGCGACGAAAGCTACGCCTGAGTCACCGAAGTCCGCAAGGCAAATGGCGTTCCAGGTCGCTTCATGCGTTGGCTCTTTTCCATCGATCACGTCGCGGATATTTTTTGCTGTCGCGGTCACCATTGACTCGATCATGAATCCGGTTTTTGGAACACCGACCGGCACCGGGGTAGGCCCGATTGGCGGAATCGCAATGCACACGCCCACTGAGTAAATATTCTTATACCGGGGATTGCGCTGGTGTTTGTCGACCAGAACAAACCCGCGAGGATTGACCAGTTCATCGATGCCAAAGACAGCATCAACACCTTTGAAGGCCGGCAGGACCATGGCATGCCTGAACGGCAGCTGATGGTGCTGTTTGTCGGCACCGTCTTTATCCACTTCGACGACCGTCATTTTTGCATCTTCGATCGTCTGGATCTTCGCGTTGGTAATCCAGTGTATGTGTCGATTGCGCAGCTCCGAGTCAAGCATGCCCTTGGTGTCGCCTACGCCGTCAAGCCCCAGGTGGCCGATATAGGGTTCGGACGTAACAAAGGTCATGGGTACGCGATCGCGAACCTTTCTCTTGCGGAGTTCGGTTTCGAGAATAAAGGCGTACTCGTACGCCGGTCCAAAACACGACGCACCCTGCGCAGCTCCGACCACGACCGGACCTGGATTCTGCACCAGTTTTTCGACATCAGCCTGAGCCGCTTCCGCATGGCCCGTCTTGCAAACAGAGCTTGTATATCCTTCAGGTCCGAGCCCCTTGATTTCGTCGAACGCAAGTTTCGGCCCGGTTGCAATAACCAGGTAGTCGTATTCAACGACGCCATTATCGGCGAGCGTGATTTTGTTGTCTTCCGGATGGATTCGGGTCGCGGCCTGGTGAATGAACTCAATGCCGTGCTTCGCGCATACCGGCCGCAGATCAACAGCAATTTGCGGACCCGTCCGCCACCCAACGGCGACCCAGGGGTTCGATGGCGTAAATTCAAAGTTGTAGCTATCGCTGATGAGGATCAGCTTGTCGCCCTTACTCAGCAGCGATTTCAACTCAAATGCCTGCGATACGCCGCCGATTCCGCCGCCCAATACCACTACTGTCGCCATGCCCCGTCCTCCGTCTGTTCCGGCCAGACTGTTGCCGATTTACAAGCGCTTTCAATCTGTGCTCTAATTTGCGTATATTAATTATAACTACATTAGTAGTTTCAAATATACGTAAATACCACAAGGCCCTGGAGACACGAAGTGCCCGCAAGGACCCAAACCGACCTGGGAGAGCTGCAAGCTAATTCAGCAGAGGCGGCAGAAATGCTGAAGACCGTTGGCAATCCGCATCGCCTGATGATTCTTTGCCTGCTGTCGGAAAGTGAAATGTCGGTTAGTGAGCTGAATGAACGGATCGATCTGGCGCAGTCCCCGCTGTCGCAGCATCTCGCGATCCTTCGCCGTACCGGGCTGGTGAGCACACGACGGGACGGTCAAACCATTTACTATTCGCTGCGCGGCAATCATATTCACAAGCTCATGACCTGCTTGCACGAGATATTTTGCGAATAAAATCCGCGTCTTACCGGCCCTCTGCACTGGCGGAAACCGAGGACCTGCCCCCGTCTTACGCCGCTCACCACGAATTGAAACCGTCCCGCCATAGAGCCTGTGGAACCGACTGTCGGTATTTGTCCTTAGGTACTTGGTCGTTGAAACACGGGAAAATGGAACAACCATATTGCCGAATTCATCGAGCGCTTGAGAGGCATTCTTGGAATACCGTGACTATTACAAAATCATGGGCGTCGATCGCAAGGCGACACAGGATGAGATCAAACGGTCCTACCGAAAACTTGCCCGGAAGTATCATCCCGACGTCAGCAGTGAAAAAGATGCCGAAGAACGCTTTAAGGAACTTGGCGAAGCCTATGCCGTCCTGAAGGACCCGGAAAGCAGGGCCGCCTACGACGAACTTGGCTCAAACTGGAAAGCAGGAAAGGACTTCCAGCCGCCGCCGGACTGGGATGCGGGATTCGAGTTCCGTGGCAGCAGTTTTGGCGGCGATGCGGATGGACGCTATAGCGATTTCTTTGAGTCCCTGTTCGGACAGCACGCGCGCACTCAAGGTGGTGCCGCGCAATCTCGTCAGTTCCGGAGCCGCGGCGACGATCATCATGCCAAGGTGCTCGTCGATCTGGAAGACGCCTACCGCGGGGCTACCCGAGCGATCAACTTGCGGGTCCCTGTGCTTGACGAAGGCAGGCATGTCTCAACGCGCGACCGGACACTCAACGTAAAAATCCCGAAAGGTATTCGGTCGGGCCAGCGAATTCGCTTGTCTGGTCAGGGCTCGCCTGGCTTCGGCGGCGGCGAATCCGGTGATCTGTTCCTGGAAGTCGCGTTTAGACAGCACCCTCGCTACACGGCGGACGAACGCGACGTTTTTTTAACGGTACCGGTCGCTCCGTGGGAGGCCACGCTCGGCACCACGATCGAGGTACCGACTCCATCAGGCGCCGTCGACCTGAAGATCCCGGCTGGCTCCAGACAGGGTAGCAAGCTGCGGCTCAAGGGTCGTGGGATACCAGGCAATCCGGCGGGTGATTTCATCGTGGAGCTTGCGATCGCCCTGCCACCTGCAACATCGGATGATGAGAAGGACGCCTACCGAAAAATGCAGCAGACTTTTGACTTCAATCCGCGCAAGCACCTGGAGGCCTGACGATCCATGCCACGAGAAGCAATAAGCGGCACCGTACTGGACGAACGAATCACATTGTCTGTTGTAGATATTTGCCAGGCCTGCGGGTGTCGGGAGGAATGGGTCCTGAAACTGGTCGATCATGGCGTGCTCGAACCCGATGGTGCCGAGCGCGATGACTGGCGATTCAGTGTCGAAAGTATTACTCGAGTAATTACCGCGCGACGACTGCACCGTGACCTCGGGGTCAATATCGAAGGTATTGCCCTGACGCTCGAACTGCTTGACGAGGTCAATGCACTGCGCACCCGAATCGAGCGCCTGTCACTCAAAAATGACTAGAACGGCGATATGCTGATTTCGTACACAATCGGTACTGGGAACACGACCCGCATTGAGTCCTACCCGGTGAAGTACGTCGGCGTAAGGACCTGGCGTATTCATGGCAATCGCTACATCATTCGCGAAACCCAAGAACACCGTTACGCGACAGGTTCATGGAACCCAGGGGAAAGTCGTGCCGGGCATTGAGGCCCTGGTTGGCCGCCTGATCCAGGCTGCAAGTCATCGCTATCTCAAATTCGATAACACTGAAGATGCAACGAAGCTGCCGGTTCCGGAGCCGACCGGTTCGTACCTGTTATACCTGCACATACCGTTCTGTGTAACTTTGTGTCCGTTCTGCTCATTCCATCGAGTCGAATTCAAGGCAGCTCGGGCAATGACGTATTTCGACGCCTTGCAACGCGAGATTCGACTGGCAACGTCGATTGGCTACAAGTTTGGTGAAGTCTACATAGGTGGCGGAACGCCGACCGTCATGCCTGCAGAACTGGTCAGGACACTGGACCTTGTTAGTGACTTGCACGACGTCACGCGAATATCCGCTGAGACCAATCCCGATGACCTTGATGGCAACGTCGTCTGCCAGCTTCGTGAGGCAGGTATCAACCGGCTGTCTGTCGGCGTGCAAAGTTTCGACGACGAATTGCTAAATGAAATGAAGCGCTACGACAAGTACGGAAGTGGCGCGATAATTCGACAACGTCTTACACGGGTCCGCGACAGTTTCGACACGCTGAATGTCGATATGATTTTCAACTTTCCCCACCAGACTGACGCCTCGCTGCAAAGAGACCTTGCAATTCTTACCGGGGAAATTGCTGCCGACCAGGTGTCCTTCTACCCGCTAATGGCGACACGAACTACGCGCAAAGCAATGCAGCAATCATTAGGCAATGTCGATTTTTCGCGCGAGAGTTCCATGTACAGACAAATCGCCGACCACATGCTGGCTAGCGGCTACACGCGTTCGTCGGCATGGTGCTTCTCGCGTGGCACGAATATGATCGATGAATACATCACCAAGCAGGATGAGTACCTCGGTCTCGGCAGTGGGGCCTTCAGCTTCCTGGGCGGTCGAATTATGGCGAGCACGTTTTCAATTAATCACTACATTAAGCTCATCGAGCAAGGCGTAACCGGCATCGTCCGGCAACGTATGCTGAGTCAGACTGATCAGATGCGATATTACCTGTTAATGCGGCTTTTCAGCGGCTGTCTTGACCTGGACGCTGCGGACTCCCACTTTGGTGGGCAATTTCGGAAAGGTTTGCGCTCCGAATTCGCCGCGTTACGGCTGTACGGTGCGATCCAAAAGAAAGCGTCGTCGATCCGACTGACTGATCGCGGCTACTACCTTTGGGTTGTGATGATGCGGGAGTTCTTCTCCGGTGTGAACCATCTGCGGGAACAGATGCGACACAATATCGCCAGGGAATCCGAAGTGATTCGCACCGCTGGCAGCTAGCGGCCTATCTGCGTTCGCATCAAGACGACGGCTGCGACACCGAAAGACCTGCGTAGATCGTTTCCCCGATCCCGCCCTAGGGGAGTCGTACTGGCATATTGCCGCTTTTCCGCAATATCGGCGCGCTACACCATTGATTTCTGGCCATTTTGTGACTTGTGTTGTTTCGCGGACACGGTTTCAAGCCATAGAATTAAGTCAAATGAACCCGGAATGACCCGAGGTTCATCACGTGTTAAAGCAAGGCCCGAACGACAGTGATTAGAGCAATGACCGCACTGCTGATCGTTTTCCCGTGCGTGGCGTTCGCCGCGCCCGGTGACATTCTGTTCAGTGACGACTTCGAAGACGGAACGTTGGCGCCGTGGACAACGACCAATGCTTCGATATCCGGCGTCAGCAACAACGGTGGATGGGTCGGCTCTGGCGCGTTCGGCGCATACACCAGCAATTCGGTTGTCACGGTTACGAGCCCGGGTTTCAACGCCGCCGTTCCGGCTGCTCGATTGCGACTGTGGGTTCGACGTGGCGCAGATTTCTTTAGCGAGGATACCGATGCGAATGAAGACTTCGCTCTGGAATATCGACGCGCAAACGGCACATGGGGCCTGCTGAATCTTTATCTCGGCTCAGGCACGAACGGTCAGGTCTATAACGATTCCTACACGCTGCCAGCCGATGCACGCCATGGAAATCTTGCACTTCGCGTACGCCAGACTGGTGGCAGCGGCACCTCGTACGACTTCTGGCATTTCGACAACATTATTGTCGACGAACTGGCGCCATCTGGCCCATTTGCCGTTGGCGTTTGCGACGACTTCGAAAATGGCCTGGCGACAAACTGGAGCGTGAACCAGACGACCGGATTTGCCGGCATTAATAGCGCCACTTCCTCATCGCCGAATAATTCGATGTATCTCAATGGCGGTGTTGTCGCTGTGCAGTCGGTCGGCGTGGATACCTCTGACAACACGTTCTCGAACATTAGCCTGTGGATTCGGCGCGGTTCCGATGCGTTCAGCGAGGACCCAGATTTCGGGGAAAATCTTGTGGTGGAGTACCGCAATAATGTTGGCACCTGGGTCACGCTTGAGACATTCAATGGCAACGGCTCGGCAGGACAAATATTTCTCAGAACCTATACATTGCCAGCGGCCGGCCTGCACCCGAACTTCAGCATTCGCTTTCGTCTGACCGGCGGCTCGGGGTTGATCTGGGATTTCTGGCACGTTGACGATGTCTGTTTCAATCAAAACCCGAACCCGCAACTGACGCTTGCCAAATCGTCGACGGTGTTCTCTGACCCCGTGAATGGCTCAACCGACCCGAAGGCCATACCAGGCGCGTTTGTCGATTACACGGTAACGCTCAGCAACCAGGGCATTGGCCAGGTGGATTCGGGCACGGTTGAAATCACGGATCCCGTTCCGCCGAATACTGCCCTCTACGTCGACACCAGTGGCGGTGCGCCAATCAGTTTTGTCGACGGCTCGCCATCGAGCGGTCTGAGCTACAACTACCTGTCGGACTTGCGCTTCACCGACAACGCCGGCGGTGCAGGTCCCTTTGACTACACGCCGGTTCCTGACGCCCAGGGCTTCGACCCACTGGTCACCGCCTACCGCATCACCCTCGGCGGTGCGATGAACGGCAACAGTGGCGGCGGCGATCCTAATTTCAGTATCGTGTTTCGGGTTCGTATCGAGTAACGTTTGCGGATGAGCCGCAAGATCGACAGCAAACTCCCCGAAGTCGGGACCACGATATTCACCGTCATGAGTCAGTTGTCGGCCGAATGCAATGCCATCAACCTGGCGCAGGGATACCCGAGTTTCGACCCGCCGCGCGCCTTGTGCGAACGTATCCACCACCACTTCAGCAACGGCGCCAACCAGTATGCGCCGATGAGCGGTGTCGAGAGTCTCAGGATAGCGATAGCCGGGAAGACTCACCGGCTGCAAGGCCGGGCCGTCGATGCGGATCGCAATGTCACAGTTTGTTGCGGTGCCACTGAAGGCCTGTTTAGTGCGATCCAGGCCGTCGTAAGACCTTGCGACGAGGTCATTGTATTTGATCCGGCTTACGACTCCTACGCGCCAGCAGTCAAACTTGCCGGTGGCATCACGCGCCATATTCCGCTCGCTATCGAAGACAATGGCGTCGATTTCTCCATCAACTGGCAACGGCTCGCCGACACGCTCAGTGACAGGACGCGACTGATTGTCGTGAATTTTCCGCACAACCCAACGGGTGCGATTCTGCAGGCCGAAGACCTCGACAGGCTCGCCGATTTGATTCGGGATAGGGATTGCTACCTGCTCTCTGATGAGGTTTACGAACATATTGTTTTTGACGGCGAAGCTCATCGCAGCCTGCTGTCGCACGATGAACTGTACGAACGCACAATGGTGGTGTCGTCATTCGGCAAGACGTTCCATGCAACGGGCTGGAAAATCGGTTATTGCATTGCACCCGCATACCTGACGGACGAGTTTCGCAAGGTGCACCAGTTTGCAACGTTCTCGATCAGCACCCCGGTGCAATACGGCATCGCGGATTTTCTTAACAGTGATCCGGGTTTCTACGAAGCGCTGCCCGCCTTTTACCAGCAGAAACGCGATACCTTTTGCCGGTTACTTGAGAATTCGCGCTTCAAGTTCAAACCCGCGCGCAGCACGTTTTTCCAGATCGTCGACTACTCAGCGATCAGTGATCAGGATGACCTGTCGCTCGCCAAACACTGGACCCGCGACATTAGTATCGCTTCGATTCCGCTGTCGGTTTTCTGTCAGAAGGCGTTTACCGGCACACGGCTCCGGTTCTGTTTTGCCAAGGACGATGCAACGCTCGAGGCGGCCGCTGTCCGGTTAAATCGCTTGTAGCGTCAGCCGGTGCCGACCTGGAATGCAACCAGGGCGCCGAGATAGCCAATCGTCGTCATGTACACCCAGGCAAAAACCGGCCAGCGCCAGGTGTTCGTTTCACGACGTATGACCGCCAGTGTCGCAGCGCACTGCAAGCAGCAGGCATAAAAAATCAACAATCCGACAACCATTGGCAACGTAAACACCCGGCTGCCATCCGGCCAGGTTGAGGACTTGAGTCGACTGCTTAAGGTCACCTCGTCCGCATCATCGCCAACTGCGTAAACCGTTCCCAGCACGGCAATCACAACTTCGCGCGCCGGGAATCCAGCGATAACGGCCGCCGAGACGCGCCAGTCCCAGCCCAGTGGTCGAAACACCGGTTCGATGGCTTTGCCAGCGCGGCCAAGCCAGCTTTGCTCAAGCTGCGCGGCCGCGGCGAGGTTGTTAATCGTCCGGATTTCCTTGTCCAGCGCTTCGCCCGACAGCGTCTCCGATGCGATTGCGATTCGATGATCGGCTTCCGGGCGGATCTCATCGGAGCGCGGGTAATAAGCGAGCGCCCAGACCACTACAGCCACTGTAAAAATCACCGTGCCAGCGCGGCGCAGGAATACGCGAGCCCGGCCCAGCAGCTGGAAAAAGACCGTCTGCAGGTTCGGACGCCGAAATTCCGGCAACATCAATGCAAATGGTGGCTTCGGTCCGCGAAGCGCTGTCTTTCGCATCAATAAAGCAGTCAGTACGCCCATGACAATGCCGAACATGTAAAGACCGAACAGCACCAGTCCCTGCAGGTTCAGAAAGCCAATCCGGTCCGGCGGCACAAATGCAGCGATCAGCAATGCATACACCGGCAATCGCGCGGAACAGGTCATGAACGGCGCCGCCATGATCGTCGCAATTCGATCGCGACGATTGGGAATGACGCGCGTCGCCATGATTCC
>JAUHYO010000054.1 GCA_030426325.1 Gammaproteobacteria bacterium
GTCTACGGCGAGGAAAAAGGCTATTTCATCGTCATTGACGGCGACAAGATCAAGTTTTTCAACGACGAGCAACAAATCGTCGATTCCGCCTACGTCCGGCTCGCCGAGACGCCACCCGCCAATCTGGACCACTAGCTAGGAAAATCTGGACCCATCTATTGGCCTGATCTGGACCTGTCCCTGAACGGCGTTCATCGCTACCGTCGGTGTCGATGAGAGCACAATACCCATGACACCGTTTGCCATTGCCGGGCTGCAGCTGGCACGCCCCCGCGAAGACAGCGTGAATCACATGATCCGGGAAATCGACGCGGTCATGCAGCGATTCCCCTGGCTGGAAATGATTGTTGCGCCTGAACTCGGCGCCTGCGGTTCGGACCCTGCGAGCGCCGAGGCGATGCCCGGCCCCCGCGAAAAGCGGTTTTGTGATGCGGCGAGCCGGCACGGCATCTGGCTCCTGCCCGGTTCGTTCCTGGAATCCAATGGCGGTGCGATATTCAATACGACGCCGGTCATATCGCCGGACGGACAGGTCGTAACCCGCCATCGCAAGTTGTTCCCGTGGCACCCCTACGAAACGTCAGTCGCCGCCGGCAATCAGCACACCGTTTTCGAGATTCCCGGCATCGGCAAGTTCGGCGTCTCCATCTGCTACGACATGTGGTTTCCGGAAACGATTCGCAGCCTGGCCTGGCAGGGTGCCGAAGTGATCCTGCATCCGACGCTGACGACGACGCTGGATCGCGATGTCGAACTCGCGATGGTGCGTGCACACGCGGCACAGAATCAGTGCTATTTCATCGACATCAACCTGGCTGGCCCGGTTGGCATGGGTGAAAGCCTGATCGCCGGACCCGGCGGCGAAGTCATTTATCACGCCGGAAAGGCACGCGAGATTATTCCGGTGAAAATCGATCTCGACCAGGTACGCGACGCTCGCCGAAACGGCTGGCAAAACCTCGGCCAGCCCCTGAAGAGCTTCAGGGACAGTGAACTTCAGTACCCGCAGTACGGCGAAACACGCGAATCGGCGGCGCTCGATGCGCTGGGTGACCTTCGCATGGCGCCCAAAGGAGCCGGCCGCTAACGACACGACGAACAGCAAACAGAACCAGTTGATGCAACCCGGCAGACAACGCCGGGCGAATGGCAATCAAGAAACTCATTGCAATAATTCTTGCTCATCGAGCAGGGGGAGATTAAGAACCATGACTACGACACGGACCTACACGAAGAAACCTCTGGTGCTGGCAATTGGTGCGGCCGTTGCCGCGACTTCGCCGTTGGCGGCCGCGCAGAACAACACTGGCAACGCACTCGAAGAGATTGTCGTCACAGCGACGCGACGCGAAACCAGCGTGCAGGATGTTCCCTACAACATCTCGGCGTTGTCCGGTGATGTTATCGATTCCCAGAACATGGTTGACCAGTACGATGTGCTGCGCGCGATGCACGGCGTGACCGTTGTCGACCGCGGGTATCGCAACGCCGGTACCGTCAACAGCATCGTGATCCGTGGCCTAAACGTCGATAACGGGGCCAATGGCGACATCATGCTCAATGCTGTGCCCACCGTTGCGACTTACTACGACAACACGCCGCTGTTTGCCAACTTCCTGGTCAAGGACATCGAACGTGTCGAAGTTCTGCGCGGACCGCAAGGAACACTGTACGGCTCAGGCTCCCTCGGCGGCACCGTTCGCTACATCGGAAATCGTCCTGATGCGAGCGGTTTCGAGGCGAAAGTTTCGGTCGACTACGGCGAAACATCGGGATCGGACGGCAATAACCTCGGTTTCGATGCCATGGTCAATATTCCCATTGGGGAGAGAACGGCTGTCCGCGGTTACTACAGTCGCATCGACAATGACGGCGTCATTGACTACATCAATGCCTACCAGCTCAACGAGTTTCGCGAACCTCTCGTCAACGTGAACGGCTCGTGTGTCGACCCGCGTCAGGCGACAGACAATGAGTTGCTGTTCAATGTCGGCTGTTTCGAGGAAGTCAGGGACGCCGATACGGTCGAGATCGACTACGCAAAAATTTCCCTGCGTACCGAGTTCAATGACAACGTGACGATGCAGCTGAACTACCAGATGCAGGACGATGCGATCGGCGCTAGGCGGTCGACGACCCTGGGTGACAACGGCCAGGCGCCGGGTTCCGCACTGTATTTCGAATACGGCAATGACGATAGCGGACAGGTACTGCTGGAGCCATCCGAACGTGAAGCCGAACTCTTAAGCCTCGATCTCGAGTGGGACATGGGCTTCGCGACGTTTACGTCGACAACCTCCAGCTACGATCACGAAGGCATGGGCGAGAGCGACAACGGCGGCCTGTGGGCAAGCGGCGGAGAAATTGATGGCACAAGCCGCGACTGGAACTTCAGCTTCTACGGCGGTGCCTGGCCACGTCCGGCACAACGGGCGGAGCGTGGTTACGACGACGAGGCCTTCGTCCAGGAGTTCCGACTGATGTCCAATGACAGCGAAAGCCGCGTCGACTGGCTGGTCGGTGCCTTTTACATGGACCAGGAGAGCAGCGTTTACCAGCTGAGTCACAACCCCGGCATGAACCTCTTCAAGAACGCCTGCCGCAACACCGGCGACCCGGTTTGCACAACGGGCGGCTTCTACGGCGGATTCTGGCCGCGCTTTTACGCGGGCGACCTGACCGAAATCGATTTCGAATACATTCGCGATACCAGCTACGAGGAAACCGCGATTTACGGTGAGCTCACGTATCACGTGACGGATGCGTTCCGCGTTACCGGTGGTTTCCGCTGGTTCGACAACGAAACGGTCAACGACGTCATCCTGGGCTTCCCGCTGCCTCCGGGCAGCACTTCACCGGCCGCACCGCAGTCAACAGACTCCGACGACGATGTGCTGATCAAGCTGAATGCGTCCTGGGACCTGAATGACGATACGATGCTCTACGGCACTTACTCGGAGGGCTACCGGCACGGCGGTGCGCAGTCGCTGCCCAGCCTCGCCGATGGCGACCCGTTTGGTGAACCCAATGCAGAAGCACTGCGTACGTTCCAGTCGGACTCAGTGAAGAATTTCGAAATCGGCGTCAAGGGCGGTGGTGAGCGGTTTCGCTACACAGCATCCTTGTTCAACGTCGACTGGGACAATCCGCAGCTCAATACGACATCGCAGTTCTACGGCTTCTTCCTGGCAGCAAACGGTGACGAGGCCAATACGTCCGGACTCGAACTTGAGCTCGAGGGTGTACTGGGCGAAGGGCTTCACTATCGCATCGGTTACACCTACGCCAAGGCCGAACTCGACAAGGATTTCATCAGTCCACAATCGGGCGCTGTAATTGCGACGAAAGGATCCACGCTGCCGGGTGCACCGGAGAACGTATTCAGTCTCAGCGCCAGCAAGAGCTGGAATCTCAATGCCGACAGGATGTTTGATCTGGGCTTCAATGCGTACTCACAGGGCAAGTCGGAGAACTTCATCAATCCGAACAGCGAGCTTGGCGACCGATTCGGTTCCTTCGTGCTGCTGGGGCTCAATGCGACATTGTCCACGGATACCTGGAGCGCAATGCTGTATGCGAAAAACATTGGCGATGAGGATGGCGTAACCGGCGCATTCCCGATCAGCTACTGGAGCTACGACACCGGCGTGTTCGAGAACTGGTATGGCAATGGCAATCGGCAGTTCATTGTTCAGCCGCGAACGATTGGACTGAAGCTCACGTATCACTTTGACTAGGCGCTACCCCATTGCCCTGGTCGCAGACGAACCCGGCACTTTGTGCCGGGTTTTTTGTCTGCGGAATGCGGCTCGAGTCTAGTATTGTAAGCATGATGAGTACCGATCAGAACAAAGCCCTGGAGGAAAAAGTCTGGGCACTGATTAATCGCGGCGACCTCAAAGCGGCGGCAAGCGAGTGCGAAAAGCTCAACCGCCAGTATCCTGACTTCGCAAGCGGTTGGCACACAGCCAGCCAACTCATGATGCGCCTCGGTAATTTTCCGGCAGCGCTGCTTGCGATTGATCGAGCATTGACATCCGATTCGTCACACTTGGCCTGGCAACTGCAACGCGCAGTCTGCCTTGGGCGGCTGCGCCGTTTTGCCGAACTTGAAATGGCGATGGCCCGCTTGCCGGGGGACAAGATGCAGACGGCATACCAGTGTTCGGCGCTGGCCATGTTGCAAACTCAGCTCGGCTGGCGCGACCAGGCGGTCGAATTGTACCAACGGGCAATTGCGTTGCAGCCGGACAATGCCCGGCACTATTACAATGTTGCCTGCCTTCAGCGCTCGCTCGGCGCGCTGCAATCCGCCGAGGAGCACTTCGATGCGGCGATTCGCCTCGATCCCGAGGATTACGAGTCATACAAGATCCGCTCGGACCTTCGCATGCAAACGCCGGAGAACAACCATGTCGATGAACTTGAGCGGCTGATTGACAACGGTATTGACGATATCCGCGGCAAGGTTCAGGTCCACTATGCACTAGCCAAGGAACTTGAGGATCTTGGCCAATACGAGCGCGCGTTCGAGTCCCTGAGGCTCGGCTCGACACTGCGACGCACACAAATGCGCTATGACGTCGAGCGCGACCTCGCCACGATCGAGGCCATCCGGCAGAGCTTTCCGCAGTCGATGTTCAAAGCCGGTGCCACGGGTAGCGATAATTCGGAGGCAATTTTCATCCTCGGGATGCCGCGAACGGGCACCACGCTCGTCGAGCGCATCCTGGCGAGCCACACCGACGTTTTCGCGGCCGGTGAGCTGAACGATTTCGCCGCCCAGTTAACGTTAATGCTGCGTGACAAAAACGCCGGGAAACGAGTTACGCGCGATGAAATGGTCGCCTCTTCGGCAGACATCGACTTTCGCAAGCTCGGCGAGTCATACATTGCCACCACGAGGCCGTTTACCGGCAAGACACCACGCTTCATTGACAAGATGCCGCTCAACTATCTCTACGTCGGCCTGATTCACCTCGCACTTCCGAACGCGAAAATTATCAACCTGCAGCGTGATCCAATGGATACCTGCTATGCCGTCTACAAGCAATTGTTCGTTGATGCCTATCCGTTCTCTTATGACTTGCAGGAACTCGCGAGGTACTACGTGTCCTACCATCGGCTGATGGAACACTGGCGTGATGTCCTGCCGGGTGTCGTGCATACCGTCAGTTACGAAGAACTGGTCAGCAACATCGAGCCACAGTCGCGCGCACTGCTCGCGGCCTGTGATCTTGACTGGCAGCCGCAGTGCCTGCAGTTCTACGACAACAAGGAGGCATCCACGACGGCCAGCACAACTCAGGTGCGTCGGCCGGCCTACACGAGTTCGATTGGCAAGTGGAAAAACTACGCACGGCAGATGCAGCCGGCGGCGGACATACTATTGGAGGCTGGCATTCCGTTCCGTGGAAATGCCAATGGCCAGGGGAGCTAGGATCACGATGGATTCGCAAACGATTATTCTCATCGGTGTCGTCATTTATGTTGCCATCATGCTGGCAGTTGGCATTCTCGCAGCCGGCAAATCCAGCTCAATGGCAGAGTTCGCCGTTTCGGGGCGAAATATGTCACTGGCCGTATGCTCGATATCGATCATCGCAACCTGGTTTGGCAGTGGCCCGATGATGGGCTCGGCTGCGGCAGCTTATGCCGGTAATAAACTGGAAGTCCTTCGCGATCCCCTGGTGTCCGGCGTCTCGCTGCTGATCGCCGGGTTCTTTTTTGTCCGAACCTATCGCCGGTCCAATCGCACCACGCACGTTGAGTTTTATGAAACACGAATTGGCAACCTTGCCGGCGTCATTTCGAGTTTCGTCAACCTGATCGCAGGCGCTATCTGGCTTGGCGGCGTATTGTTTGCTTTCGGGGTTGTCTTCAATACCCTGACCGGGCAACCGGCCGCGTTTGGCGTACTCGCCGGCACAGCGGTCATCGTGATTTACACCATGTTCGGTGGACTCTCGGCCGTCGCAGCAACCGACGTCCTGCAGATGGTCTTTATTATCATCGGTGTCGTTACCCTGTTTCTCGTTGTCGTTAGCGATGCTGGTGGCTGGCAGGTCGTAGTGCACCAGTTGCCGGATCATGCATTTGATTTCACGCCCGCCGGCAACACGTTCAAAGACTGGTTTGAGTATTTCCAGGTCTGGTTCAGCTCCGGCCTGGTAGCGATCGGCGTCCTGTCGCTGGTGCAGCGCGCCATGGCGGCCAGGAACGAGCAGGTCGCGCAGAATGCGTTTTATATCGCGGGCGTCAGCTACCTGCTGTTTGGCATGATCCCGGTAACGCTGGGCTATGTCGCAACGATTACGATGCCGGGTATCGAAGACGCCAACGCGATCGTGCCGTTACTCGCAGTCGAGCACCTGCACCCGGTTGTCGTCGCGATCTTCGTCGGTGCCGTTATATCGGCGATCATGAGTACCTCGGACAGTATCCTGCTGGGTTGCGGCACTGTGATATCGGTCAACCTGTTGCCACGGGTCGTGAAAGACCCGTCCGATGCGCTGCGTCTGGCCGTCGCGCGCTGGTCGGTACCTGTCGTCGCCATCATTTCGCTCTACACCGCGTTCAATACAAGCTCGGTAATTTCGGCGATTGCCATCGCCGTTTCGGTTGGTTTCGCGGCCATGTCGGCGCCCTTCATTCTCAGTATCTGGTGGAGCAAGCTGAACTCCATCGGCGGCTTCTCAGGGATTGGCGCCGGTTTCCTGACGTTCGCATCGGCAAAGATTCTGTTTCCCGATATTCCGGCAAGTTTTGTCGGGTTCTGGGTGTCGTTGTTCGTCGCCGTGCTTGTTTCCTTGCTGACACAACGCATCAGTCCGCCAAAACCGTTGACGAACGCCGCCGGTGAACCGCTCGATACCCGCCACCGGTTGGGCACCCTGCCACTTATAAAACGAGTCGACTGATCCCATGCGAAAAAAGGGCGTCGCCGTATTGATGGTCATTTTCCTGGTGCAGTCCTGCGCCAACGACGACCATTCGATCCAGACATCGCCGGCCTTGTCGCACGAATTCCTGATGAGTGGCGGCAATTTCTCGAACCCGGTATTACTGAATGAGTTTGTACAGCGCGCGGGTGCCACCACAGCAAGCAACCGGTTTGCTGGACGACTGCGACTGTCATCCGCCGGACAGGTGATTCATTTCGAAGTGCTGCGCGATGAATTCGGTTTGGCTGCATCTGGCACCGTGTCAATCGGCGAGTTGCCGCCGTTCGATTTTGAGTTCGTTCAGGACGGCGATTATCTGCTTCCAGTCCAGCAAGGTCCCATTGCCGGCACGCACCCCTGGTGGGAGTTCGTATTGCGCCCCGGCCGGGCCTGGGATGAAGCCCGGGACAATGGCTTCACACGGGCTGTCATTCCCTTTGCCCTGAAGGAGCGCAATGCCGACTGTATTCACAACGGGCTGATGGGCTTCCTGTTTAACGATGCGGGTGACGTATCCAGGGTCGCGTTCCAGATCAGCAACCAGACCTGCAAATACCTGCAGTTCAGAATGTACGGCCTGTTGAATGCAAACTACACGCGCGTCGAACCGGTGTCTGCAGCCAACCTCATCAGCACTGCGAAACAGCATCGCGACAGCATGCTCCCAACTCGGCCCATCGAACAGCTGGCCGCCGACTTTCCGGGCATCGACAGCAGTCAGTTCGGGTCCGTCGGCGAGATTAGCCCGGCCGACATGTCCGTGTTCGGGTTCGTCATCGACGGGATTCACTACGTCGGCGGCTGCGACACGCCGTATGGGCCCTATCCGTATTGCGACGAAATGGCCCTGCCTTCGTACTCGACCGCGAAATCGCTGGTCGGCGGCATTGGGCTGATGCTGGCCGAGAAGCAGTACCCGGGCATTCGCAACACACTGGTATCGGAGGTTGTTAGCGCCTGCAGCGCCGACTGGAACGGAGTAACGATCGAACATGCGCTTGACCTCGTTACCGGTCACTACGGTTCCGCCGAACCCCATGAGGATGAGGATTCCTCCAGCGCCCCATTCTTCGAAGCAGAATCACATGCGGGCAAGATCGACTTTGCGTGCAACGCGTTCCCGAGAAAATCACCACCGGGCGAACACTGGTCCTATCAGACCTGGGGAACCTATCTTGCAGGCACTGCGCTCAATAACCGGCTAAAACTGCTGCAAGGCAATGACGCCGATTTTTACGATGACCTGATCGTGAAAATCCTGTGGGAGCCACTGCAATTAAGCGAGCTGATGGCAACGACTCGCCGCACTTACGATGCTGTGGCGCAGCCGTTTTCCGGCTTCGGTCTGACAATGTTGCGTGACGATGTTGCGAAGCTGGTTCAGTTCCTCGGCGAAAACGATGGCTACATAAACGGAGTGACACCACTCGACCGGGATCTGTTCGACGCCATCAAGCAGCGCGCTCCTGGCGACCCGGGTATGCAGGCCGAATCGGTGCTCATTCGCTACAACAATGGTTTCCGGACATTTGACGTTGGCGGCATTCTCGGCTGCAGCACGTCGGCCTGGCTCACGACCCTGTCGGGCTACGGCGGTATCAATGTGGTTCTGATGCCCAACAATTCGGCGTATTACTATTTCAGTGATGGTAATGTGCACCGCTATTTGAACGCCGTTCGCGAGTCTCATCGAATCCGCCCTATATGCTGACATTCATCAGGCAGAACTTCCGCTGGATAGCGGGAGGTTTTGCGCTTACTTATTTTTCGAGTTTCGGACAAACCTACTTCATCTCGGCATCCATCGCCGAGTGGCAAGCGGCATTCGACCTCAGCCACGGGGAATTCGGGCGGCTGTACATGTTCGCGACGCTCGGCAGTGCTGCGTGCCTGCCGTTTATCGGCCGCCTGGTCGATCACGTCGCGGCCAACAAGATGATCGCGATGGTTGTACCAGTGCTTGCTGGCGCATCCCTGCTGGCCGGGTTCGCAAACTCGGTCCTTGTGCTGGCTTTCGCCATTTTTCTGTTGCGACTCTTCGGTCAGGGAATGATGACGCACATGGCGTTAACGGCAACCGGCCGCTGGTTTCACGCAGAACGTGGCCGCGCGGTATCACTTGTCGTACTGGGTCACCAGGGCGGGGAAGCGTCAATCCCGCTGGTGTTTGCGATGATCGCAGTAGCCTACGGCATCCAGGCGGGATGGATTACTGCCGCGCTGCTATTGCTGGTGGTAGGCCTGCCCTTCACATACTGGGCATACAGCAAGGCACGCGAGCCACAGGGACATAAATCCGAAATTGAAAAACCGGCTCGCCAGATACGAAGCTGGACCCGCCAGGAAGTCATGCGGGACCCGCTCTTCTGGGTGCTGCTGACGGGCGTCCTCGCGCCGGGCTTTATCGGTACCACGATTTTTTATCACCAGGACTACATGGCAAAACTGAACGACTGGCCGCCGCAGTTGTTCGCTGTTTCGCTGGTCGTCCTGTCGCTGACAACCGTAAGCTGTGCCTTGCTCAGTGGTGCGGCAATCGATCGATTCAGCGCCCGATCCCTGTTGCCGTTTTCACTGTTGCCGTTGTCCGCTTCCTGCTTTGCGCTGGCCATCGCGGGACCACCCAACTCACTGTTTGTTGTCATGGTCCTGCTGGGCATCAGCTACGGAATTTCATCGACACTGTTCGGCGCACTGTGGCCGGAAATTTACGGCGCTGTATACCTGGGCTCGATTCGTTCGGTAACGGTATCCGCAAGTGTTGTTGCGACAGCCGCCGGCCCGGGGCTGACAGGTACACTTATTGATCGCGGCATTGACCTGCCACAACAGATGAACTACCTGGGCTTCTATTGCTTACTGGCGACCGTTGCGCTGGGCATCGCATCCCTCTACTTGCGTCGGCGTACTACCTAGCGTTCGAAAGTTCGTCGAAGCAGTCGCAAAAGATATCCAGTCCTTCATCGATAATCTTGTCGCTGATGGTGAGTGCCGGCAGGAAGCGGATGACGTTTCCGTAGATGCCGCAGGACAACAGGATGAGTCCGCGCTGGCAGGCCCTGGCAACCAGTGCCTTGGTCAAATCTGCATTGGGTTGGTCCGCATCGCCATCCGTTATCAACTCGAGACCGATCATTGCGCCGCGATCCGCACGCACTTCGGCGATCAGTTTCGGATGCGCCGCTTTAAGCTCGACAAGGCGGGCCTTGAACTTTGCGCCGATCTCCAGGGCACGACTAACGAGACCTTCTTCCCTCATGACGTCCAGCACCGCCAGAGCGGCGGCACAGGCGACCGGCGAGCCAGCGTAAGTGCCGCCGAGGCCGCCCGGCAAGGGTGCGTCCATGATGTCAGCTTTGCCTACGACCGCCGATAATGGAAATCCGCCAGCGATGCCTTTCGCCGTGGTCACAAGATCGGGTTCGACGCCGGAGTACTCCGACGCAAAAAAACGGCCGGTGCGACCGAAACCGGTTTGAATTTCATCGGCAATAAACACAATGCCGTGCTCATCGCAGATCTGGCGCAAGGCCTGCATGAATGCATCCGGCGCGGGGTAGAAGCCGCCCTCACCCTGCACTGGCTCAATAATGATTGCCGCGACATCGCTCGGTGCAATATCAACCTTGAACAGGGTTCGCAGTGCACGCAGCGAATCATCCACACTGACGCCGTGACACTCGATCGGATAAGGCACGTGATAAACATCACCCGGGAAAGGACCGAACAGGTTCTTGTAAGGTGTAATTTTGCCGGTTAAACCCATGGCCAGCAGTGTCCGGCCATGAAAGCCACCGTTAAAAGCGATCACACCGCGCCGCCCGGTATGTGCTCGGGCGATTTTCACTGAATTCTCGACCGCTTCGGCACCCGTTGTTACGAAAATCGTTTTCTTGGGCGTTGTGCCGGGAACCAGCGCATTCAGCTCTTCTGCCAGTCGCACCGACGTGTCGTACGGCGTCACCATAACGCAGGTATGACTGAACCTGTCGAGCTGTGCCTTGACGGCCGCAACAACCTTGGGGTGCGTATGGCCAGTGTTGCAAACGGCAATGCCGCTGCCGAAGTCGATATACCGATTGCCTTCGACATCCCACAGTTCCGCATTGCTGCCCTTGTCGATGTAGACTGCTGCGGCATTGCCCTGACCGCGCGCGACAGCAGCAACTTTGCGTTCCTGCCAGTCTGCGTTGCTGAGGGATGAGGTAACCGGTGTGGCGTTCTGCATGCTTTTCATCGTAAGAATTCCTGCGTCAGGGAGCATCGGCTGTCGACGTCGTGAAGGACTTGATCAGCCGATACCAGTAATAGTTTGAGTCTTTGAATGCCTGTACGCCGATGCGTTCATCCTGGCCATGGGCTCGCATGTCATTTGGATCGTCAGCAACGGCCGAGACGGTATAGACCGGAATGCCGGCGTTTCGCACGTAGGCACCGTCCGTCGCACCGGTACTCATTTCCGGAATCACTTCGATCCCCTCCCACATCGATTGCGCGATCTCGGTAATCGGATCAACAATCGGCGGTGACAGCGGCGACGGCGGGCTTGGCGTACTGGGGTCAATCTGCGAAACGCTGACATTGTAAGGCGCGACAATTTCCTCCAGCGTATTCCGGACCGTTGTCAAATCGGACTGCGGCAAATAGCGGCAATTGACAACTGCGCGAGCGGTTTGCGGCAAAGCGTTCTCTGCATGTCCGCCATCGAGCTGGGTCGCGACACAGGTCGTTCGTGCAATGGCATTGTAATAGTGTTCATCCAGCAGCGCGTCCAGCGCCTCGGGGTCGGGTTTGTCGGCGAGCACCGCGCGGATCATGGCTTCGTCTTCCGGCGCAATACTGATCCAACGCTCGAAAAATGTGCGCGTCGTTTCATTCAGGTCTATCGGAAACTCGTAAGCTTCGAGATCGACCAGCGCTCTTGAGAGTCTCGATATCGCGCTGTCTCGATGCGGTCTTGAACTGTGGCCACCCGGGTCAGTCGCCTGCAGCGTAAACGATACGTAAATCTTCTCGCTGGTCTGCAACATCAACGCGAGCGGCTTGCCATCGATCAGCAGTATCGGACCACCGTCGGTGTTGAGCGCAAATTCGGCATCAACCAGGTCACGGTGTTCGGCCAGCAACCACTTTGTCGCATTACCCGTCGTTTCCTCGTCGGCGGTGAGCATTACGATCAGGTCGCGATCCGGTTCGAATCCTTCGTTGTGCAGTCGAATCAGGTTGGCGATCAGTATTGCGGCTCCTGCCTTGTTGTCATTGGTTCCGCGACCGTAGTACCAGCCACCGTCCTCTGTCATTACGAACGGCTCGTAGTTCCAGTCGGCGGGCAATGCTTCGACAACGTCGAGATGGGCCATCAGTAACAAGGGCGGTCGAGACGGATTTGCACTGGGATACCGCACAACCAGGTTTTGCAAAGCCTCCGTCTGGCCCAGCGCGTTGATTTGCGAATCCTCGAAACCGGCGGCTTTGAGATGGCGCACCAGCAACTCGACAGCCTTTCGAGTGTCGCTGCCGCCGCTCGGCGCCGTATTCACTGCGACGAGCTCACCCATGATGTCACGGGCGAGATTGGCGCTGGTGTCTTCGGCCGCGCAACTCGTCTGGGCACCGGCAAGCAGCGCAATTCCGGCAACAGCCGGCAGGAACTTATTCATCGTAGAATCAAACCACGGAAGATGCGATGCTCGAGTTTAACTCGACATCCCGGGGTATAGCACGTGGTTCGTGAACAAAGATTTATGTCGATTTTTGAGGCTTCGCACATCGCCGTCGGGTGCCACCGTGCGACTGCTTTGCAAAGCGTCATTGCCGTCCTTTTGGTCACTATCTTTGCAAGCCCGGGCCATGCGGAGCTCGACTTGCGCAATGCGACGGTCGACCGATTCGACAACGGCTTTACGCTGATCATGCTACCTGATCACCGTTTTCCCGTCGCCAGCGTACAGATGCTCTACCGTTTCGGTGCACGCAACGAAGTGAGCGGAAAGACCGGCCTGGCGCACTTTCTTGAACACATGGCCTTTCGCGACTCCGAGAACTTCCCGAACACGGATCTGGTCAGTCGCATCTATGCCGTCGGCGGTGAGTGGCACGGCTACACCTGGACAGACCAGACGACCTATTACTCGACAGTCCCGAGGGAACACCTCGATTTGTTGCTGCGCATCGAAGCCGACCGGATGTCCCGGCTGAAACTCTACGAAAAACATATGGAGGCCGAGCGCGGCTCAGTACTCGCTGAGATGCATATGTACGAAAACCTGCCGAC
>JAUHYO010000055.1 GCA_030426325.1 Gammaproteobacteria bacterium
ATTGAGGCGCGTGCCGCTGCAGTCCGGGCAGTCCTGGCTGTTGAGGAATTTGGCAAGCTCCTCGCGAACGGCGTTCGATTCCGTTTCACGGTAGCGGCGTTCGAGGTTGGGCAGCACGCCTTCGAAGCGATGCAGTTTCTTGATTTGCATGCCGCGTGTGTTTTCGTAGAAAAATTCGACCTTTTCCTTACCGCTGCCGTACAGAACGATTTTTTGCAGCTTATCGCTGAGTTCGGCGAAAGGCGTTTCGATGTCAAAACCGTAGTGCGTCGCCAGGCTCTGGATCATCTGGTAGTAGTAGGTGGTCTTGCGATCCCATCCGCGTATCGCACCGCCCGCAAGCGACAGGTCCGGATTGACGACGACTCTTGCCGGGTCAAAAAATTGCTTGACGCCCAGCCCGTCGCAGGCGGCGCAGGCACCACTCGGGTTATTAAAGGAAAACAGACGCGGTTCGAGCTCGGTCAGGCTGTAGCCGCAAAGATTGCAGGCAAAGCGGTCGGAGAAGACGATCTCATCGGCACCCGGGTCGTCCATCCAGGCAATTTTCGCCGTACCGTCGGCGAGCCGGAGCGCGGTTTCGAAGGATTCGGCGAGCCGCAAACGCAAGTCATCCTTGACTTTGAAACGGTCGACGATCGCGTCGATGGTGTGTTTTTTTCGAAGGTCCAGATCCGGTGGCTGGTCGAGTTCGTAGATCTCGCCGTCGATACGGGCGCGGATGAACCCCTGCGCTTGCAAATCAGCCATCAGTTGCACGTGCTCGCCTTTGCGATCAGCAACCACCGGCGCGAGCAGCATCAGCTTGCTGTCTTCCGGCAGGCTCATGACCTGGTCAACCATTTGCGCAACTGTCTGTGCCTCCAGCGGCATATCGTGGTCCGGGCACTTCGGTGTTCCGGCGCGTGCGTAGAGCAGGCGCAGGTAATCGTAGATTTCCGTGACGGTGCCGACGGTGGAACGCGGATTGTGGGATGTTGATTTTTGCTCGATCGAAATGGCAGGGCTCAGACCGTCGATATGATCGATGTCCGGCTTCTCCATCATGGAAAGGAATTGCCGGGCGTAGGACGAAAGCGATTCGACGTAACGACGCTGACCCTCGGCATAAATCGTGTCGAAGGCGAGCGACGATTTGCCGGATCCCGAGAGGCCGGTAAACACGATCAGCTTGTCACGCGGCAATTCGAGATCGATGTTTTGCAAGTTGTGAGTTCGCGCGCCGCGAATATCGATAGTTTTCATTGAGAGGGTGCAGTCATTAACGGCCAACCTGCTAATATACGCCGCCGCGCATCTGCGGCGCAAAGGAACCGCTGAATGAGTTCAGAAAGCCCCGTCGTCACCGTCTCGATGGACGCACCGGAACGCCGAGCCGTCGGTGTTGTTGCGCTAATCGCGGTGATTCGGATGTTTGGCCTGTTTGCGCTATTGCCGGTGCTGTCGCCTTACGTGACCGAACTCGACAATGCCACATCCCTGCTCATCGGCCTGGCGGTCGGCGGCTATGGGCTGACGCAGGCCCTGTTCCAGGTACCACTGGGCGCATTGTCGGACCGGGTGGGGCGCGTGCCGGTGATCCTGGGCGGCCTGGCTGTTTTCGCAATTGGAAGTGTTGTCGCCGCGTTAAGCGACTCGATCTACGGAGTGATCACGGGCCGACTGCTGCAGGGCGCTGGCGCGATCTCGGCGACATTGACGGCATTGATCGCCGATGCCACGCGGGCGGATGTGCGCACACGATCGATGGCCGTTTTCGGCATCGGCATCGGTGGCTCCTTCATCGTGGCAATGGTTGCGGGCCCACTGCTGGCTGCGAATTTCGGCGTTCCGGCCCTGTTCTGGATGGCGGCGGCACTCACAATGTTTGCCGCGTTGTTGCTCAAATTGCTGCCCGAGATTCCGCCGACCCGGCGCAGTGCCAACTGGAACCTGCTGCCGGCATTGCGTGCCGACCTGCTGAAAATCGATTTTTACGTTTTCCTGCTGCACACCATCATGACGGCGACCTTTGTCGCATTGCCGTTCCTGCTGTTGCGCGGGCTCGAGTTGCCGATGACGCAGCACTGGAAGATGTACATAGGCGCCGTGCTGCTGTCATTGCTGATTACCATCCCGATGATCATGCGAGACCACCGCCGTGGCAGTGGCCGGCTGATTGCAATCGCCGTCGGCCTGGTCGGATTCGCACTGCTGGCGCTGACATTCGCCGCTTTCTCGGTCAAGTCCGTGCTGCTGGCCATGGTGCTCTATTTCGCTGGCTTCAACTTCCTCGAAGCCAGCCTCCCGGCGCGGCTGTCCCTGCTGGCGGATGACGACGTCCGGGGCGCCTCGCTGGGCGTATTCTCCAGCGCCCAGTTCCTCGGCGCCTTTACAGGCGGCCTGATCGGCGGCCGCTTCCTGGGCCAGGGCGACCCCGGCAATGTCTTCTTCGTCTGCGCACTGCTGGCCGCCATCTGGCTGGCGATGCACGGAATTGGATCCAGCCGCAAATCGTAGCGATTCGGAAAGCCTTTACAGCAAATAAAGCGGACCGAAGGGAGCCATTGCAGTAAAGGCTTTCCGGATCGCTGCGATTCCTGATTAGAACGACAAATCCAGCGCCTTTGGTAGAAATCAGGCTGGCATTTGGCCGTCCAAGCCCTACAATAGTCCCCCCTCGCCCCACCACGGCGAGCCACTATAATCCAAGAAAACACACGACAGGGGACCCGAATGGCCCGCGGAATCAATAAAGTCATCATCGTAGGAAACGTCGGTGGAGACCCGGAAACACGTTACATGCCCAGCGGTTCGGCCGTGACCAACCTGACGGTTGCGACCAACGAGTCCTGGAAAGACAAGCAGACGGGCGAGAAAAAAGAACGCACGGAATGGCATCGCGTGGCGATGTTCAATCGCCTCGCCGAGATTGCGGCCGAGTACCTGCGTAAGGGCTCCCAGGTTTATATCGAAGGCAAGCTGCGCACACGAAAGTGGCAGGACAAGGACGGACAAGACCGTTACACGACTGAAATCATCGCTGACGAGATGCAAATGCTTGGCGGCCGTGGTGGCAGTGGCGACTTTGGCGGCGGTAGCCAGGGTGGTGGTGGTCGTGCACCGAGTCAGGGCGGCGGCAATGCACCACCACAGCCGGGTCCTGACGATTTCGACGACGACATCCCGTTTTAGGGATCAGGCTGATGAAGAGGGCGAACCGGCCTCTTTAAGAGATGCGCGTGAGCAAAAAGCTTTACATCAAAACCATGGGCTGCCAGATGAACGAGTACGACTCGGACAAGATGGCGGATGTGCTGCGGGAGTCACATGGGTATGAACTCACGGATTCGCCGGAAAGCGCGGACCTGTTGCTGGTCAATACCTGTTCCATTCGGGAAAAAGCGCAGGAGAAAGTGTTTTCCGAGCTGGGACGCTGGCGCAAGTTCAAAGACAAGAACCCCGGCGTCAAGATTGGTGTGGGTGGTTGCGTTGCCAGTCAGGAAGGCGAGGGCATCACCCGGCGTGCGCCGTTCGTGGACGTTGTGTTCGGTCCGCAAACCCTGCACCGCTTGCCCGAGTTGATCGATAGTTCCGAGAGCAAAGGCAGTTCGGTTGTTGATATTTCGTTTCCGGAGATTGAGAAGTTTGATCGCTTGCCGGAGCCGCGCGCCGAAGGGCCGACCGCGTTCGTATCGGTGATGGAAGGTTGCAGCAAGTACTGCAGCTTTTGCGTGGTTCCCTATACTCGCGGCGAGGAAATCAGCAGGCCGTTTGATGATGTTATCGCCGAGGTTGCAACGCTGGCAGAGCAAGGCGTACGCGAAGTCAATTTACTCGGACAAAACGTTAATGCCTATCGCGGTCCCATGCACGATGGGCAGATTGCGGATCTCGCAACGCTTATTTATTACGTTGCAGCCATCGAGCAAATCGAGCGTATTCGTTTTACGACGTCACACCCGGTCGAGTTCACCGACAGCCTGATCCAGGCGTACGCGGAAGTACCGAAGCTTGCGAGCTACCTGCACCTGCCGGTTCAGCACGGGTCGGATCGTATTCTTGCCGCGATGAAGCGCGGCCATACTGTGCTCGAATACAAGCAGAAAATTCGCAAGCTCAAGTTGGCGCGCCCGGGCATTTCCCTGTCGTCGGATTTCATAATCGGATTCCCGGGTGAGACCGATCGCGACTTTGAAGCGTTGATGAACCTGATTGCCGACATCGGGTTCGACCAGTCGTTCAGCTTTGTTTACAGCGCCCGCCCCGGGACGCCTGCGGCAAGTCTGGCTGACGACACGCCGATGGAAGTCAAGAAACAACGCCTCGCCTTGCTGCAGGCCCGAATCAATCAGCAGGCGCTGGAAATCAGCCGTGACATGGTCGGGTCCACACAACGCGTGCTGGTTGAAAAGACGTCCAAGAAGAGCGAAGCGCAGGTATCCGGTCGCACAGAGAACAATCGCTGGGTCAATTTCGATGGCGATGCCGGTTTGATCGGGCAATTCGTCGATGTCGTGATTACCGAAGCGCTGCCCAATTCCTTGCGCGGGCGACTTGCACGCAGTCAAGCCGCGGCGTAATCTCCGAAGGCAATGGTCTATTGTCCTGATAGATTTCTCGTTACTGTCTTAATAGGACATAACGCTGCCCCTGTCCTCCCGACAGGCGGCTTCTTGCGCAGAGGTTTTAAATACCGATTTTGAATGCTGTTCAAATTTCTCGGGACGTTGTTCTCGAGCCAGCTGATAACAAGCGCCTGGCTAATCTTTGCGGCCAGTTTGACGAACACTTACGACAGATAGAACGACGCCTCGGTGTCGAGATCGCCAGTCGCGGTAATCGTTTTCGTGTGACGGGACGCCCGGGCGCGGCCGAAGTTGGCGGTGATGTCCTATTGTCGCTGTTTGAAATGACAAACAACGAACGGCTGGATCCCGAGCGCGTACACATGTTGTTGCAGGAGTCATTTATGGATGATGCGGAGGTTGTGACGGATGCCGATGTGTCCGAAGTGGCGAACGACGACGTCGTCACGATCCAGACCCGGCGCAAGCTGATTCGGCCACGGGGTGCAAATCAGACCGCCTACATGCGACGCATCCGTGATCATGATCTGGCTTTCGGTATCGGACCTGCCGGCACCGGGAAGACCTACCTTGCGGTTGCTAGTGCTGTCGATGCGCTTGAGTCTGAGCAGGTCCGGCGCATCGTGCTGGTCCGGCCTGCCGTCGAGGCAGGAGAGCGCCTCGGTTTTCTGCCCGGTGACCTGTCACAGAAAGTCGATCCTTATCTTCGGCCAATGTATGACGCGTTGTACGACATGATCGGTGCCGAACGTGTCACTCAATTGATCGAACGTAATGTCATCGAGGTGGCACCTCTGGCCTTCATGCGCGGTCGCTCCTTGAACGAATCAGTGGTTATTCTGGACGAAGCGCAGAACACCAGCATTGAACAGATGAAAATGTTCCTGACCCGCATCGGCTTTGGGTCCCGGGCTGTGGTCACCGGCGACATAACGCAGATTGATTTGCCGTCAGGCCAGAAGTCCGGGCTCAAAAATGCGGCAGACGTTCTCAAGGACGTCAAAGGGGTGTCGTTTACCTACTTCACGCCGAAAGATGTTGTTCGCCACGAGCTTGTTCAGCGCATTGTCGAGGCCTATGAGAAAAATGAACGTTCAGGTTGACGTTCAGCAGGCAGCCGACGACACTTCAGCCCCATCCTCCAGTGACATCGTCACCTGGGTGACGCGAGTCATCGCCGCGACCGGTCGCAGCGCCGGTGGCGAATTGTCGGTGCGCATTGTCGCAGCCGACGAAATGAGGCAGCTGAACGGTGAATTTCGTGGTAAGGACAGACCGACCAATGTCCTGTCGTTTCCCGCGGGCCGTATCGACGGCCTGCCGGACGATGCGCCGGCGCCACTCGGCGACCTGGTGGTCTGTGCCAGCGTTGTCAGGGACGAGGCGGTTGCACAGGGCAAGGCGATCGAAGATCACTGGGCGCACATGATCGTTCACGGCATGTTGCACCTGTTGGGCTACGATCACGAAAATGACGACGAGGCTGCCGAGATGGAAGGCAAGGAAATTGAGATACTGCTCACACACGGGGTTGCGAACCCCTATGGAGAGTCTCCCCGGGAGACCTGATACAATTTGGCTACTATGACCGAAAAACCCCCAAGTACCAGCGGCCCAGGTACACCCGGACTGATTGCGCGCGTGATGCGAGCGATCAAGGGCGAACCCTGGAGCCGCGACGAAATTCAAACCTTTATCAAGACCGACGTTGAACTGGACGCCGAGGAGAAAAGCATGCTCTCGGGCGTGCTGGAGGTGTCCGAGACGCAGGCGCGCGATGTCATGGTGCCGCGGTCGCAAATGGTCGTCATCGATATCGAAAAGGACTTTGACGAAATGCTGAAGCTGATCGTCGATTCGGGGCACTCCCGGTTTCCGGTTATCGGTGAGGATCGCGACGAAGTGCTCGGCATTCTGCTGGCCAAGGACCTGCTCCGCTACTACGGCAGTGATGAGGCAAAAGACCTGACGATTCGCGAGTTGCTTCGAGAGGTAGCGGTGATACCGGAATCCAAGCGACTGAATGCCCTATTGAAAGAATTCCGTGCAAGTCACAACCACATGGCGATCGTCGTCGATGAATACGGTGGTGTTGCAGGCTTGCTGACCATCGAGGACGTACTTGAGGAAATCGTTGGCGAAATCGACGATGAGCACGATCAGGAAGGCGCCGCCTGTATCCGTGCGGACGCGGATCGAAACGGCAGGCCCTGTTTCACGGTGCGCGCATTGACGCGCATCGAAGACTTCAACGACTACTTCGACAGCGAACTGGACGATGAAGAGTACGACACAATCGGTGGCCTGGTTATGGGGGCACTGGGGCGCCTGCCGCGCCGCGGCGAGCGAGTCGAAATCGGTGGTTTCGAGTTTTCGGTCACCAAGGCTGACGAACGACGAATCGACACACTCCAAGTGCAACATGTACCAGGGTAGGACTATTGGCTAATCGCAAAGACCAGCATTTCCTGTACACCATCGCGGCGGACCGGCCGAAAATCAGCCGGCTGATTGCATTCCTGATCGGCGCGGCCACCACGCTGGTGTTCGCTCCGACCGGGTGGTCGATTCTTGCACCGTTGTTGATGTTGCCATTGCTGTTCGTCAGCCTGACCCTGTCACCGAGGGATGCGGGTGCGCATTACTTCTGGTTTGGCTTCGGCCTGTTCCTGACCGGGACCTATTGGATCTACATCTCGGTTCACGTTTTTGGCAACGCGGCCCTGTGGATCGCATTGTTGTTGATGGTCGGTTTGTCGCTGATCATGGCAACATTCCTGTGGCTCGCCGGTTGGGCGGCAGGGCGGCTCTGTCAGGGTGAGCCCTGGCAGCTTTTGTTGGTCGGCCCGGCTACCTGGGTGCTGATCGAATGGTTGCGCGGCTGGGTTCTGACGGGGTTCCCGTGGCTTGCACACGGTTACGGGCAACTCGACACGATGCTGGCTGGCTGGGCGCCGCTGATCGGTGTCTACGGCGTGTCATTCATGATGATGTTCAGTACCGCGGCAATACTGGTTGCGATCATGACAACCCGACGCCAGCGCCTGATAGCCATTACGCTGGTGTTTCTGCCATCAATAGTCGGTGGCATTCTCAGTACTGTCGACTGGACCCAGGACTATGGCGATCCGGTCCGAACGACGATCATTCAGGGCGGCGTACCGCAGGATCAGAAATGGTTGCCGGCACAGCGCGGCGCGATTATGGATTTCTACCAGAGCGCGACGGCGAGTGTTCCTGACAGTGACCTCGTCGTGTGGCCGGAGGTTGCCATACCGGCCCGGCATGACCTGGTCGACAACTACCTCACGACCATCGACCGCGATGCAAAAGGCAGTCTGCAGACCGTAATGCTCGGCATCCTGGAATACAGCAGCGATCGCAGCGTCGAGCCGCAAGTGTTCAACAGCGTCTTCATGCTGGGCAGTGGTGAGCGGCAGATTTACAGAAAACGCCACCTGGTACCGTTTGGCGAGTATTTTCCGGTGCCCCAGCGCGTCCGCGAATGGATGCGGATGCAAAACCTCCCGTACTCGGACCTGTCCGCCGGAGACGATGTTCAGCCGCTGCTGACCGCGGCGAACGGTGCGAAAATCGCGGTCGCCATTTGCTACGAAGATGCTTACGGTGCCGAGCAATTGTATGCATTCCCAGGAGCGGACCTGCTCGTCAACGTCAGCAACGACGCGTGGTTTGGCGATTCGATCGCACCGCATCAGCATCTGCAGATCGCACAAATGCGTGCATTGGAAGTCGGGCGGTATGCCGTGCGAGCGACCAATACCGGTATCAGCGCGTTTATCGGGCCGGACGGCGAATTGCTGCGGGTAGGCAGACAGTTTGAATCGGAAGTCTTGACAGCCGACGTGCGTCTCAGGCGCGGCACCACGGCCTACGCCGATTTCGGCAACCGGCCCATCATTGGTTTGTGTCTGCTGATCGTTGGCCTCTTCTGGTTCCGAACTCGAACCGGTCTGTAACGAACAGCCCGCCACTGCTGCGAATCGCAGCACGTTCATGTAGGCTTGCGGGTTTTCCGGACGCCGAAGACGCACCAGACCCATGAGTACCCCATACAATCCCGAAACGGTTGAACTGTCTGCCCAGAAATTCTGGGACGAGGCCAAATGTTTCGAAGTTGGCGAAGATGCCGACAAGGAAAAATATTATTGCCTGACGATGTTCCCGTATCCAAGCGGCAAGCTGCATATGGGCCATGTCCGCGTCTTCACGATCAACGATGTCATCGCGCGATACCAGCGCTTGCAGGGAAAGCACGTTCTGCAACCCATGGGATGGGATGCTTTCGGCATGCCTGCCGAGAACGCGGCCATTCAACGCGGCATACCCCCCGCCAAATGGACCTACAGCAACATCGACGATATGCGCCGCCAGTTCAAGCGTCTCGGGTATGGCTATGACTGGACGCGCGAGCTGACAACCTGCAAGCCGGAGTACTACCGCTGGGAACAGTGGTTGTTTACCCGGATGTTCAAGAAGGGACTCGTTTACCGCAAGAACTCGATCGTCAACTGGGACCCGGTCGACCAGACGGTGCTTGCCAACGAGCAGGTCATTGACGGGCGCGGCTGGCGATCGGATGCACTGGTCGAGCGTCGCGAGATTCCGCAGTGGTTCATGAAGATCACCGACTATGCCGACGAACTGCTTCAGGAACTCGATAACCTGCCGGGCTGGCCCGAGCCTGTAAAAATCATGCAGCGCAACTGGATTGGGCGATCGGAAGGCGTTGAGCTGTCGTTCGACGTCAAGGGTGAGGATGAACCCCTGACCGTGTATACGACCCGCCCGGATACATTGATGGGTGTCACGTACATGGCCGTCGCTGCGGAACACCCGCTGGCAAGCAAGGCGGCGGCATCGAATCCTGAAATTGCGGCCTTCGTTGCGGACTGCAAAAAAACGGACGCCCAGGAAGCCACGCTTGAGACGATGGAAAAGAAGGGCATGCCGCTCGGAATTTCCGCCATCCATCCGTTGAGCGGCGAAGAAGTGCCATTGTGGGTCGCGAATTTTGTGCTGATGAGCTACGGCACCGGCGCCATCATGGCGGTACCGGGCCACGATGCCCGCGACTGGGAGTTTGCGAAAAAACACGGCTTGCCAATTCAGCAAGTTATCGCGCCGGTCGATGGCAGCACGTTCGACACTGACGAGGCGCCTTACCTTGATCACGGTGTGCTGGTCAATTCCGGCCAATACGATGGCCTGGATTTCGAGAGTGCATTCAATGCGATCGCCGACTTTTTCGAATCGAACGGACGCGGTCGCCGCAAGGTGAACTACCGCCTGCGCGACTGGGGAGTATCCCGGCAACGCTATTGGGGCGCACCCATTCCAATCATTTACTGTGACGATTGCGATGCCGTAGCCGTGCCGGAAGATCAGCTTCCGGTCGTGCTGCCCGAAGACGTCGAAGTCAAAGGAACCGGTTCGCCGCTGAAAGACATGCCGGAGTTCGTTAATGTGCCGTGCCCTGAATGCGGTAAGGCCGCAAAACGCGAAACGGATACTTTCGACACCTTCGTTGAGTCGTCGTGGTATTTCGCACGTTACGCCTGTCCGGACAGTAACGATGCGATGCTTGATGAGCGTGCCGCGTATTGGGCGCCGGTTGATCAATACACCGGCGGTATCGAACACGCGATCCTTCACCTGCTGTACTCGCGATTTTTCCAGCGGGTTATGCGTGATGAAGGCCTGACCGATGTTTCCGAGCCGTTCACGAATCTCTTAACACAAGGCATGGTCCTCAAGGATGGTGCCAAGATGTCGAAGGCGAAAGGCAATGTCGTTGACCCGCAGGCGTTGATTGAAACCTACGGCGCGGACACCGTGCGCCTGTTCATGATGTTTGCATCGCCGCCTGAGCAGTCGCTGGAATGGTCGGACGAGGGCGTGCAGGGCAGCTATCGTTTTCTGAAACGCTTCTGGACGGCAGTCCGGGACCACGCGGCGGGCGGACCGGTCGGAACAATCGATACCGGCGCGATGACTGACGAGCAAAAAGAGCTGCGACGCAAGACGCACCAGACGATTGCGAAGATCAGCGACGATATCGGTCGCCGGCACAGTTTCAATACGGCAGTCGCTGCGGCAATGGAGCTGCTGAACGCAATCAACAAACTGACGGACCAGAGTGAGGCCGGACGTGCGGTGGCGCGCGAGGCACTGGATGCCGTTGTCATCATGCTGTCACCCATGGTGCCGCATATTTGTCACACGCTTTGGCAAACACTCGGCCACGAGACGGCACTGGTCGACGAACGATGGCCCGAAGTCGATGAAAGCGCGCTGGAACTCGATCAGGTGGAAGTGGTTGTGCAGGTCAATGGCAAGCTGCGAGGCCGGGTCACGGTCCCCGTCGATGTGAGCAAAGATGCACTGCAGGCACAAGCGCTGGCGGACGCCAATGTGCAGCGATTTATCGACGGCAAGGCCATTCGCAAAGTCATTGTCGTTCCTGGGCGACTGGTGAACATCGTTGTTTAAATCGTTTCACCTCGCAGTGATTTTATGCGCCGTCGTGGCGATACCCGCCTGCGGATTTCAGTTACAGGGCGCCTTCACACCGCCGGCCGGTATGGAGCGCACTTATATCGCCACTGACGATCGCTACAGCCAGTTTTACCGGGCGCTTGAAAAGCGACTGATCGCTTCAGGTATCGAGTTGACGGATGCGCCAGACGATGCAACAGCGATCTTTTCGATAACTTTTGACACGACTGACCAGCGTGTCTTGTCGGTGTCCGCTCGAAACGTGCCGACCGAATACGAGGTCTACTACACGATTGCCTACAGCCTGGATAGCGGTGTCACCAATTTGCTCCCGCAGCAAACGCTGACCCTGACACGTGACTACACTTACGATTCAACCCTGGTACTGGGCAAGGCGCGCGAAGAAGATCTGCTTCGCAAGGCGATCGTCGATGACCTTGTACGAATTGTCATGAAGCAGATTTCCACTCTCTAGACCCGGACAATGCTGCGGGTCGCCGACATCGAGCTACATGTGATCGAGGAATTGCTCGGCCGATACCGCTTGCAGCTGGTTGTTGAAGAGGATCGGGCTGAGATCACCGGCAGTTTCTGGGGGGATTCGGAGGCCGGTATCGTCGGTACCACGGTCTTCGTTCGTCGCGATACACCCATTCACTCATTGCTGCATGAAGCCGGACATGTTGTATGCATGACAACGGAGCGTCGGGACAGTCTTGATCGCAACGCAGGTGGCGATGACCTGGAAGAGGCCGCGGTCTGTTACCTGCAAGTGATTCTCGCCGATGAGATCGACGGGGTCGGACGGCAACGCCTGATGCTCGATATGGACAGCTGGGGTTACAGTTTCCGCCTCGGAAGTACGCGTGCCTGGTTCGAACAGGATGCTGAAGACGCCCGGGAATTTCTTAATAATCATGGGCTTCTGGACGATGCGGGGCTGCCGACGTTCAATCTGCGTCAATAAGGATGCGCCAGTGTATAGTTTGGCATGCTTTGGCTGCGCTACCTGCTGTACTTCTTGGCGATCGCGTTCGTAACGTGGGCGCTGACTCAGATGGAACTCGCCGCACCCGGCAGCCTCAAGCTGAATGTTCTGCTCAATGAAACGGATCGTTTCGGAACGAGCGAGTATTCACCTGTCGAGATCATTCAGGCAATTATTCTGGCAGTCTGTGGCGTAATCATGGCCTGGGTTGCAAGGCATTGCGTTACGCAACGACCAATGGCAATTCTCTTTGGCGGTATGGCGCTTATTTTCTTTATTCGCGAACTCGATTTCTTCTTCGATCGCCATGTCATCCAAAACTTTTGGCAGGTACTCATCGTCATTGCCGGTTCGTTGTTGATTGCCTATACGTATCGAAGCCGGCGCCGGTTACAAATTGCACTTGCGAGAACCTGGCCGTCACCCGGCCTGACGTTGCTGTTTTCGGGTGCGGTGATACTTTTCGCGTTTGTCATGCTGGTCGGCCGCGAATCGCTTTGGATGGCAATTCTGGGTGATGATTATCGTCGTATCGTCAAGGTCGCGGTCGAAGAGTTTATCGAACTTGTTGGCTATTTCCTGTGGATGATCGGTACGATCGAGTATGCCCTCCAGTCACGGGCGATCGCCTCTGCCGAGCCGCAGCCGGCGGCCAGGCGGCGGCGAGAGAAACGGCGCAAAGGAGCCAAGGGACGATTCTAGGCATGAAGTGGAAAAGATGATGTCCGAAGGCTTCTCCGACGAGCGCATGGACCCGAACAAAAACCCGATGCCGTTCGACGGCAGCCGTCTGATTTACGGTGGCTTTAGTCCGGTCGTTCAATTATAAGCAAGCGTAAGAGAATTCGGCCTTTGAGGAATCCCGAATTGAAAGAAAATCAAGGTAAGCCATTTTTTTTCGTCATGAGCCTGATTTTACTTGCGATCGTCATTGCAGGCTTCGGCTCATCGGTTCTCACGCGTCCCGGTGGCGCCGCGTCATTGCCGTTGTTGCTCCATGTTCACGGCGCGGTGTTCGTCACGTGGTTTGTCCTGTTTTGTGTACAGGCGAGGCTCGCCGGGTCGGGCAATATCAATCTCCATATGCGCCTTGGAAAAGCGAGCGTTCTGGTCGCCGCCGCCATGGTCGTACTTG
>JAUHYO010000399.1 GCA_030426325.1 Gammaproteobacteria bacterium
GTCGTATACGAGGTCACATACGATGCTGATCGCTACCAGGGTTCCACCAGCATCGTATGTGACCTCGTATACGACCACGTCACCATGCCCGGTATTGCATCCACTGGAGCCACTAATATCACCACCGGCAAACCCCGCCTGCTGGAACGGGTATCGCTGTACTGGATATGTTCCCGGGCCGGGAAACACGTTGCCAGGTCCGGTCAGACTGGTCCTCCACCGAAGGCTTGGGTCGCCGAGTGGCGTAATAAATAGTTCAATTGCACCTGGATTGAAGTCCGGGATGGTGACGTCGATCGTCGCATTGAATTCAGTCCAAATGCCTTCACTCTGCCATGCCGGCGAGCCAGGAATGGCGTCAAGTTCAACGACAATCGCGGCGTGACTAATTGCCGGTAGAATTGTTGTGGCGAGCATTAAGCAGCGGCTTGCGATTGGTCTTAGCATTCGAGTTCCGCGGTTAAATCTGGCTTGTTGAACAAAGATAGCTGATTATTTTCGAGAAATCAGGCGTTAATTACTTAAGATGGACCGCGAAAGAGGTACCCGTCTCTTTCCCGGCGAACTCGAGCACAATATTTAGTCCAATGCCGTCTTGCTTCTAGTGCGTCTTGTCGTTTTCTGCCGCGCTCGAAGGCCGCCGTTTGCGTGATAGTCTTTGCTCAATATCTATCAAGAATAGGTTCTTCCATGCAATACCTTCTGTCTGTCATTTGTGGTCTCATCCTGTTGTCGTCCAACATCGCGCTCAGCGATGAGCTCCGGCCCTTCGAGCGCATGGATGTCTTCGGGCTCGAATGGGTATCCGACCCACAGGTATCCCCGAACGGGAAACGCGTTGTCTATGTTCGCAATGGCATGGATGTCATGACCGACGGAAAGTGGTCGAGGCTATGGCTGGTGGAAGCGGACGGTAATAACAACCTGCCATTGACCGGTCGCGATGTGAATGAATCGAATCCGGTGTGGTCCCCCGACGGGAAACGAATTGCGTTTACGAGTTCGACCGATGCCGGCACGGAAATTTTCGTCGTCTGGGTCGATAGCGGCAAATCGACACGCCTCACGCAACTGAATCATTCGCCAGGCGGCCTGAGTTGGTCGCATGATGGCAATCACATCGCGTTCTCCATGACAGTGCCCGAGGATCCGGTCGTACTCGTCTCTGCACCCGCCAAGCCAGACGGTGCGACGTGGCCGGACGCACCGCGTGTCACGGCGCGGCTCAAGTATGAAAGCGATGGTTCCGGTTACATCGAACCGGGGTACCGGCAGTTCTTTGTCGTGCCGGCATTGGGTGGGACGCCGCGCCAGGTGACGAGCGGCAATTTTCGTCACGAAGGCACGCCGCAGTGGTCGCGCGATGATCGCGCGCTGATTTTTTACGGCAACCGCAATGACGACTGGGAGCTGGGTTTCAATAATTCCGAAATCTACAGCGTTGCAATCGACAGCGGCGAGACGACAGCACTCACTGACCGCAACGGTCCCGATGCGGATCCCGTGGTGTCACCGGACGGCAGCAAGATTGCGTACCTGGGTCACGAGGACAAGGTTCAGGCGTACCAGGTCACCCGGCTTCACGTCATGAATATTGATGGCTCCGGCAAACGCGAACTGTTGACCGACCTTGATCGGTCGGTGTCGGGACTTGTGTGGAACAAAAACAGCGACGGCATTTATTATCAATACGACGATCGTGGCGATACGAAAATTGGCTTCACGACACTTGGCGGGCGTAAAAGCCTTATTGCATCCAATGTTGGCGGTACGACGATTGGCCGACCGTACGGTGGCGGTTCCTTCTCGGTATCGGAAAACGGCACGATTGCCTTTACGCATGTGACGCCGTATCGGCCGGCAGAGTTGGCCATCGTCGATGGACGACGTGGAGAGGCCAAAGTTGTCACGGCGTTTAACGCCGCATTGCTGGAGCGTCGAACACTCGGCGAGGTTGAGGAGCTTTGGTACAAGTCGTCTGTCGACGACCGCGATATCCAGGGCTGGATCGTAAAGCCGCCAGGCTACGATCCGTCAAAGCCCTATCCGCTGCTGGTCGAAAATCATGGCGGCCCCATTTTGAACTACGGGCCACGTTTCTCGCCGGAGATCCAGTTGTATGCAGCGGCTGGCTACGTCGTGTTCTACCCCAATCCCCGCGGCAGCACGAGCTATGGCGAAGAGTTCGGCAACCTGCTGTATCACAACTACCCTGGCGATGATTACCAGGATGTCATGGATGGCGTCGACGCACTGATCGAGTCGGGCGTGACGGCGGAGGACCGGCTCTACGTGACCGGCGGCAGCGCCGTGGCGTTGGCCGAGCAGCTCGCCACCGATGGCTTGTTCAACGGCGGCGTGGCGGCCTTTGTGTCGGCCATGGGCAGCGCTGGCACCATCGCTGCTGCAGACCGGATCCAAAAGGCCTTCCCCTCCTGCCGCGTCGTCGGCGTGGAGCGGCGGGGCACGAAGGGCGGGCGGATCGTCCTCGCGATGCCGGCGGATCAGGCTCTTGTCGCGCTGACCCATATAGAAGCGCAAGCCGCCAAGAATGGCCGTGTCGCCGCTCTCCGCGACGCTACCCGTCGCAAAGGCCGCCAACATCG
>JAUHYO010000400.1 GCA_030426325.1 Gammaproteobacteria bacterium
CCACGGCGGCATCCTGCCCGGGCAGAAGGTCAGCCCGGAAATCGCCGCGACTCGCGGCGTGCCTGTCGGCGTTGACTGTGTTTCACCGTCGCAGCACTCGGCCTTCCGAACACCGGTCGAGATGATGCAATTCATTGGCTCATTGAGAGAGCTCAGCAATGGCAAGCCGGTGGGCTTCAAATTGTGTATCGGGCATCGCTGGGAATTCCTCGCCTTGTGCAAAGCGATGCTTCATACCGGCATCTACCCCGACTTCATTGTCATCGATGGCAAGGAAGGTGGTACTGGTGCGGCCCCGGTCGAATTCACCGATCATGTCGGCACGCCGCGCCGGGAAGGCCTGTTAATCGCGGTCAATGCGCTGATCGGCTGCGGCATTCGCGACAGAATCAGGATTGGCGTCAGCGGCAAGATCGTGTCCGGCTTTGACATGGCTGTGGCCATGGCAATGGGTGCCGACTGGTGCAACAGCGCACGCGGTTTCATGTTTGCGCTCGGCTGTCTGCAATCGCAAAAGTGCCACACGAACGAATGTCCCGTCGGGGTCGCTACTCAGGATGCGGCCCGGCAACGCGGCCTCGTTGTTGAGCACAAAGCGGAGCGGGTGGCGAACTTTCACCGGCACACGGTGAATGCGCTGACCGACCTGGTCTGTGCCGCGGGTTTACGGCATGCAACCGAGTTGACACCGGCGCACATACAGCGGCGGCTGAGTTCCAATCAAACGGCGAACCTGGCCGATACCTATGAGTGGCTGGAGCCCGGCCAGCTCATCAATGGCGCGGCGACCGGTGGCTGGAAAGTCGACTGGGAGCGTGCGTCGATTGACGCTGACACGCGCAACGTTCACTGACACCGCAGCTGTTCACTGCGTTTGTGCAATGACAATTCGTATCAGTCCTGACCGAGCCAGGTCAGCGCTTCAGTTTTCTTCTTCATGGGAAAGTGCCGGGCTTCTTCCACGAGGAAGTGCTTGGCGAGAAACGGCAGCGCTGACATCAGCTTGTCGTCGGAGACAATTGCCAGTCGTTTGACCTTGCGGCGATGGTCTCTCACGAAGCGGAAATGAGCGGCGAGTGCGCTCAGGTCCTCCCAGCCGGGAAAATGTTTCGCGACGATCATCACGCCTCTTAGTTTGCCCATCAATTCAACGTAAGGATCGATCTCATTGGCAACGCGCTGGAAATCGACAGCGTCCAGCTCACCGCGCGGCTGCAAGATTAAAACGCCTCGTTTTTTGTCAAACTCGAACTCAAGTTTGCCCTTGGCGTCGATCTCGGATACCCATGCTTTGGCGTCTTGCAAACCGGCATTGGCGAAGATTCTGACTTCGCCGGGAAGAGCGAAGCCGAACGCCTTGACCGAATTCCGTATCCAGTCGACGTTGGTCACAACAGCGACTCGCTCGAACCGTGCCAGATGCTTCAGGCCGACCTTGGCATCTTCCCAGGCGGCCGCACCGCTGAATCCATCGAAATCGCTGCCCAGACAGTACAGCAGCCGAACCTTGTTGTGCCGCTGCAGAGTGGCTTCGAGCTCGGGCACGAGGACGGTTTGATAATCCCTGGCCGTAACTGTCCCGCTGGCCTGAAATCCGACCACGTTATCCGGCAGTTCCACTATGCGAGTAAGCATTTGTCGACCTCGCCTGCAACTCAGCGATATTCACCTTGAATTCTAGCCTACTGCCATTTGGCTGGTCTCACGAAATCAGACCAACGAGCGCCGACAAATGCTTCTGTTGAGCCGGTGTCCTGTATGTTATGGCCCGGCAACAGCGGCCGGCCATTGCGCGGGGGGGGGGGTCATTCCGGCTGACCCTTGATTTCGCCTCAGCCGCCGCCATTTGTTCCTGTCAGCAAACATAAACGTGGACGACGCAGTAATGAGCAATAACGGAAGCTACACCCCTCCCAAAGTCTGGCAATGGGATCAGGCGAGCGGCGGCAGGTTCGCCAGCATCAATCGGCCGATAGCTGGTGCCACGCATGACAAAGAGCTTCCGGTCGGCAAGCACCCGTTGCAGCTGTACTCGCAGGCGACGCCAAATGGCGTGAAAGTGACCGTGATGCTCGAAGAACTGCTTGCGCTCGGGAAAAAAGAGGCGGAGTACGACGCTTGGTACATCGATATTGGCGAAGGCGACCAGTTCAGCAGTGGCTTCGTTGCCGTGAATCCCAATTCGAAAATTCCGGCAATGATGGATCACAGCACGTCGCCACCGACTCGGGTGTTCGAGTCCGGCGCTATCCTTTTGTATCTCGCCGAAAAATTCGATGCGTTTTTGCCCAAGGATCGGGTTGAGCGTACCGAGTGCCTGTCATGGTTGTTCTGGCAGATGGGCAGTGCACCGTTTCTCGGCGGCGGCTTCGGGCATTTCTACGCTTACGCGCCGGAAAAGTACGAATACCCGATCAACCGCTACGCAATGGAGGTCAAGCGCCAGCTCGACGTGCTGGATCGCAACCTCGCCGAACGCCGTTACCTGAGCGGCGATGAGTACACGATAGCCGATATCGCCACTCACGCCTGGTACGGCAGCCTGGTCAACGGCAGCCAGTATGACGCACAGGAG
>JAUHYO010000401.1 GCA_030426325.1 Gammaproteobacteria bacterium
GGCTGCTCGGAAAGCGGGTTGAGAATCTTAAAAGGACCGGGTTCGTTCGCGGACAGAAATTGTCTTTGTTCGGATTCTTGTTTTTCGAGGGTCGTGCTATCGGACATGACGCCAGTGTACCGTATCCTGCAAACTACGCCAGAAGTAGTCCTTCTTTCTCGCCCCAGGGTTCGAAAGACTGCACCGACGCTGGCCGGGCGATGTAGTAACCCTGGGCAAACTCGATACCCAGCGTGCCGAGCTTGTCCAGCACCTGCTTGGACTCGACCCGCTCCGCGATCGTCTCAATACCCATCGCGTGGCCTACCTCGCTAATGGCCTTGACCATGCTTTCGTCCACAGTATCGCTGGCGACATTGCGAATGAACTGGCCATCGATCTTCAGGTAGTCGACCGGAAGATTCTTCAGGTAGGTAAACGACGACAGGCCGCTACCGAAGTCGTCCAATGAGAACTTGCAGCCAAGTTTCTTGAGCTCCTGCATGAAATGCACGACGCGCGAAAGATTTGAGATCGCGGCCGTTTCGGTAATCTCGAAGCAAATCGCTCCGTCGGGCAGCTTTTGCCGAACCAGTTCCTCGATCACGAAATCCAGGAAACGGTCCTCACTAAGCGATGTTCCGGACAGGTTGATGGCCAGCGTATAACGGGCTTCAACCTGGTCATTGCGGTCCGCAAGCTCGGTAAGCGCTTCGTGAATCACCCAGCGATCCAGGGTCGACATCAGGTTGTAGCGCTCGGCAGCCGGGATGAATTGATCCGGTCCGACCAGCTCCCCGGCTTCGTCCCGCATGCGCAGCAGCAACTCGTAGTGACCGCGGCGGCTGCACTGATCCTTGCCAATACCGATTATCGGCTGAAAGAAGAGTTCGAGCCGGTTGTCTTCCACGGCGCTGGTGATGCGCGACACCCATTTCATTTCTTCGTGACGCATTGAAGCGTCGCTGTTTTTGTACAGGTGAACCTGGTTTCGACCCATGTCTTTGGCCGAGTAGCAGGCAACGTCGGCCGAACTCATCACGGACGCGACATCCGCGTTTTCGTTGTTAATCATGACGACGCCAATCGAGCAACGCATCGTGGTAAACGAGTCCTGCCATTCAAAGCGATAACCCTCGATAGCGCCGCGAATCGCCTCTGCAACTTCGATTGCCCGCTCGTCGCTGCACCGCTCCAGCAGAATCGCGAATTCATCCCCGCCGAGACGTGCCAGCAGGTCAGTGGAACGAATCTTTGACTGGATTTGTTCCGAGAGCTGTCGCAACAGCGCATCGCCGGCGGTATGGCCAAAAGTATCGTTGACGACCTTGAACTGATCGAGGTCAACGTACAGCAATGCATGTGTTTCCTCTGTATTGTCCCGAGTTTTCTCCAGAACAGCGACGAGGCTGTTCTCGAACTCACGACGGTTGATCAGCCCGGTCAGTGCATCGTGCGATGCCTGGTAGCTCAGTTGCCTGAACAGCCGGGTTTCCTTGCTGACATCGTGGAAAACCATGACAGACCCGACAATGTTGCCGATACGATCTCGGATGGGGGCTGCCGAATCCTGGATCGGAACTTCGTCGCCATTGCGTGTGATCAAAACCGAATTTTCCGCGAGCGTTATTGTGCGACCTTCTTTAAGGCAGCGCATAACTGGGTTTTCAACGGTCGCGCGGGTGTGGGCATTCACGATCATCATGATGTCAGTGACCGGCACATTCCGGGCACTGCGCATATCCCAGCCGGTCAGATCCTGCGCGACCGGGTTGATGTAGTCGACACGGCCTTCGGCATCAGTTGTGATCACGCCATCACCGATTGACTGCAAGGTAACCTGTGCCCGCTCCTTTTCTTCGAAAATCTGGGTCTCGGCGTGCTTGCGTTCGGTGATATCGGTAATCGTGCCTTCGTGCGCAACGATTTTTCCGTCGTCGTCTCGGACCGCGCGCGAGTTTTCGAGCACAACAATTTTACTGCCGTCCTTACGCCGCAGCCGATACTCGAAATTCTTGACCACACCCTGTGCTTCGAGCCTGGCGAATACGCGCTCGCGATCGATCGGGTTGACGTACAAGACTGTCGTCTTGCCAACCGACTTCAGGTCTTCGACGCTGTCATAGCCGAGCATTTCGACGAGGGCGGGATTCGCGGTAATGATTTCACCGTCTCTCGACGCAATGTAAACACCATCAACAACATTTTCGAACAGGCCTCGATAGCGGGCTTCGCTGGTGCGCAGCTTTTCTTCGTCGTGCTGGCGTTTGATCGCGATACCGGCAAGACGTGCCATACCATTGAGCTTGTCGAGTTCATGAGTCGTCGGCGCCCGTGAGTCCGGAAGGTAGACGTCGAGCGTACCGACAATCCGGTTGGCTGCACCATGAATCACGAACGACCAGACTGCCTTGATACCCAGGCTGGCAGCGACGTCTTTCTTGCCGTCCCAACCGCCTTCCGTTGCGATATTTTGCGTGATGCGATCCTGATCGTGAAATACCGCCGAACCACAGGTCGGAGAATTCGCGCCGACCCGGATAAAATCGAGACAAATGCGAAAACGGTTATCCAGGCTGGGCGCCTCGGCGACC
>JAUHYO010000402.1 GCA_030426325.1 Gammaproteobacteria bacterium
CGCATACCTTGAGGGACGGCTGGATGAAGCCAAGCTCAATCGCTTCCGCCAGGAAGTCGGTGGTGACGGTCTGTCTTCTTACCCGCACCCCTGGCTGATGCCGGACTTCTGGCAGTTCCCGACGGTCTCGATGGGACTGGGCCCGATGATGGCCATCTACCAGGCGCGTTTCATGCGCTACCTCGAGAACCGGGAAATGATTCCGGCCAGCGATCGCAAGGTCTGGGCCTTCATGGGTGACGGCGAGATGGATGAGCCGGAGTCGATGGGCGCGATCACGATGCCGGTGCGCGAAGGGCTCGACAACCTGGTTTTCGTCGTCAACTGCAACCTGCAGCGCCTCGACGGTCCGGTGCGCGGCAACGGCAAGATCATCCAGGAGCTAGAAGCCGCATTCAGCGGAGCAGGCTGGAACGTTATCAAGGTCATTTGGGGCTCACGGTGGGATCCGCTGCTGGCGAAAGATCACACCGGTACGTTGCGTCGCGTGATGGAAGAATGCGTCGACGGTGAGTACCAGAATTTCAAATCCAAAGGTGGCGCCTACGTGCGGGAGAACTTCTTTGGCAAATTCCAGGAAACGGCCGAGATGGTCGCGAATATGTCGGACGACGAAATCTGGCGTCTGAACCGCGGCGGCCACGATCCGCTCAAGGTGCATGCGGCCTATGATGCTGCTGCAAACCACAAGGGCCAGCCCACAGTTATTCTTGCCAAGACGGTGAAAGGTTTCGGCATGGGCGCCGCTGGCGAGGGTCAAAACATCGCGCACCAGCAAAAGAAGCTGGATGTCGAGGCGCTCAAAGCCTTCCGCGATCGTTTCAATATTCCGGTATCGGACAAAGACATTGATAGTGTTCCATACTGCAAGCCGTCACCAAACAGCGACGAAATTGAATACCTGCACGAGCGTCGCAAGAAGCTCGGTGGCTATCTGCCACAAAGGCGCATGAAGTCAAAACCGTTGCCGATTCCTCCGTTGGAGATGTTCAAGTCTCAACTCGAGGGTACCGGCGAGCGCGAAGCATCCACCACGATGGCTTTCGTCCGCATCTTGTCCTCGCTGATTCGCGACAAACAGATCGGCAAACACGTCGTGCCCATCGTGCCCGACGAGGCTCGCACGTTCGGCATGGAAGGCATGTTCCGGCAGGTTGGTATCTATTCGTCGAAAGGGCAGTTGTACACGCCTCAGGATGCGGACCAACTGATGTTCTACCGTGAGGACAAGAAAGGCCAGATTCTCGAAGAAGGCATTAACGAGGCTGGCGCGTTCTGTTCCTGGCTGGCGGCCGGTACCTCGTACAGCAATCACGACGTACAGACGGTCCCGTTCTATATTTATTATTCGATGTTCGGCTTTCAGCGCATCGGCGATTTCATTTGGGCTGGCGGCGATCTGCAGTCACGCGGCTTCCTGATCGGCGGTACAGCCGGACGAACGACACTCGCGGGTGAGGGTCTGCAGCATCAGGACGGTCACAGCCTCGTGATGTCATCGACCGTACCGAATTGCGTGTCCTACGACCCGACTTATGGCTACGAGTTGGCGGTGATTATCCAGGACGGCATGCGGCGGATGATAGGCGAGCAGGAGAATGTTTTTTATTACATTACCTGCATGAACGAAAACTACGTGCACCCGTCGATGCCGAGCGGTGTTGAGGACGGCATTCTCAAAGGCATGTATTTACTGCAGATCGGTGATCAGGGGCAGGTTCGGCCGCAGTTGATGGGCTCGGGCACCATATTGCGTGAAGTTATCGGCGCCGCCGAGTTGCTGGACAAGGACTTTGGTATTCCATCGGATGTCTGGTCGGTTACAAGTTTCAATGAATTGCGCCGTGAGGCCTTGGCTGTTGAGCGCTGGAACCAGCTGCATCCGGAGCACCCGCAAAAGAAAACCTACATTGAAACTTGTCTTGCGGAGCGCAAAGGCCCGTATATCGCCGCAACGGATTACATGAAGATCGTGCCCGATCAGATTCAGCGTTGGGTGCCTGGCAGTTATGTAACGTTGGGAACGGACGGCTACGGACGCAGTGATGCTCGCAAGGCTCTTCGTCAGCATTTTGAAGTCGACAAGCGTTACATCGCGGTGACCGCGCTGAAAGCGCTGGCCGATGACGGCGCGCTCGATCAGAAAACGGTGTCTCAGGCCATCGAAAAATACGGCATTGATCCCGAGAAGCCCGATCCGGTTACGTTGTAGCCGAAACAGGTAAATTTGCAATTGGAGTAACTGAGTGTCGGACAGTACAGACATTATCGTTCCAGATATTGGTGATTTTTCGGATGTGGAAGTCATCGAAGTTCTGGTATCCGCAGGCGACAAGGTAGCTCGCGAAGACGGCCTTGTTACGTTGGAAACGGACAAAGCCACAATGGACGTGCCAGCGGCAACTGACGGTGTAATCGAATCGTTGTCCGTCAAGGTCGGCGATCGGGTTTCGAGCGGGGACAAGATAGGCCGCATGAAGACTGAGGCGGCGACGAGTGACAACGACACTTCGTCGGCGAGCACGGCGCCGGAAGCCACGGATGCCGGC
>JAUHYO010000403.1 GCA_030426325.1 Gammaproteobacteria bacterium
CGGGGGCGCAAAACTACCGGTCTAAGGGAGCGATCCTAGGACAGCGGGGCTACCGAAGTGAGCAGGGACAGCAAGTATATAACAACGCGAACAAGCGGACGCGAGGCATGGCCTTGCGACTCTGCGACTTGCAATGACATGACGCTATCGAGTCTGATGCGTCCGGGACGTACAACATGAATGTAGTTATCTTCGGCAAGGGGTTCGGATCGCCTCGCCAGGTGAACCTGACTGGCTTTAAGGCGAGTCTTGCGATCGCCGCAATTGCCGGGCTGATTATCAGTGTTGGGTTTGCCGCAGGATCCTGGCATGCGTCACGAACCGGATCGGGAATCAGCACTGAAAAGTTGAAGGACCTGACCGCAGAATTGCAACAGCAACGGGACGTCATCAATACGATACGCCAGGAAAACGAGGACACACTCGACGCCTTGTCCATTCGAATTGCCCAAATGAACGCGCGTGTTATTCGTCTGGATGCGCTCGGCCGTCGTCTGACGGATATGGCGGACATCGATGATGGCGAATTTGACTTCGATTCCGAACCGGCAATCGGTGGTCCTGAAGAACCGATGTCGATGGTACCGAATCTTGCGGTACCGGATATGCTGGAGGCGATGGACATGCTGGGTGCACAGCTCAGCGACCGCGAGGCAAAACTCGACGTCCTCGAGAGCGTCCTGATGAACCAGAACCTGAAGGATCGCGTTTATCCACAGGGTCGCCCCGTTGGCTCCGGCTGGATATCGTCCTATTTTGGCAAACGTACCGATCCGTTTACCGGTAAAGCGGCCAACCACACCGGCATCGACTTCGCTGGCAAAAAGGGCGCCGAAATTGTCGCCGTTGCCGACGGTGTCGTCACCTGGTCTTCGGATCGATACGGCTATGGCATCATGGTCGAAATCAATCATGGCTCAGGTTACACAACCCGCTACGCGCACAATTCCGAGAACCTTGTATCCGTGGGCGATGAGGTCAAGAAAGGGCAGGTCGTGGCCCTGATGGGCGAAACCGGACGGGCAACGGGTCCGAATTTGCACTTCGAAGTCCTGCACAACGGCAGCCGGGTCAACCCGGTGAAGTTCATCCGCGACGCCTCCAAGTAGTTCCTTCTCAATCGATCCCCACCCAGGCTCGTCGCCAAACCCGCTGGGTCCTTGTGATTGTGTTTTTTGCCCATAAATCGCGACATTCGATTCTAAATAGCGCCGCGACACCTTAGAATAGCGGCCTTTGTTTGACCGGACCCAGGGAGCCCACGTGGCCAATTTCCTGACAAGTATTTTTGGCAGTCGTAATCAGCGACTGATACGCCAGTATTCGAAAACAGTGAATGTGATCAACGCGATGGAGGCTGACCTTCAGGCGCTCGACGACGCAGCATTACGCGGCAAGACCGCTGAATTCCAGAAGCGGTTTCAGGACGGTGAGACACTCCAGCAGTTGTTACCCGAAGCGTTCGCCGTCGCTCGCGAAGCGTCCGTCCGAACATTGCACATGCGTCCCTTCGACGTCCAGCTAATCGGCGGCATGGTGCTGCACGATGGCAATATTGCCGAGATGCGGACTGGTGAAGGCAAGACGCTGATGTCGACGCTGCCGGCTTACCTGAATGCGATCAGTGGAGACGGTGTGCATATCGTCACCGTCAACGAATACCTGGCGCAGCGTGACGCCGACTGGATGCGCCCGATTTACGAATTCCTGGGTTTGACCGTGGGCGTGTCGAAAAGCGGCCAGACGCCGGAAGAGAAACGGGCGGCCTATCAAAGTGATATTACCTACGCGACCAATAACGAACTTGGTTTTGATTATCTGCGTGACAACCTCGCGTTTTCCACGGCGGACAAGGCACAACGCAAGCTGAATTTCGCAATCGTGGACGAGGTCGATTCGATTCTTATCGACGAAGCCAGGACTCCGCTGATCATTTCCGGACCCGCGGAATCCAGCACGGATTTATACGGCCAGATCAACAAGCTGATACCAAAGCTGCGTCGCCATACAGAATCGGAGAATCCGACTAACTTCGACATTCCGGCGAACAAGATCCGGGTTGCCGGTGAGTCCGACGAGGAATTGACGCTGGAAGCCGCGGTCAGCCTGGCCGAATCGCGCGATGCCGACCTGGTCATGATTGACCTCGACGGCAAGGTTGCCAGCTGCGAGATCGTTGTCCGTGGCGACTACACGGTCGATGAGAAAGGCAAACAGGCCCATCTCACTGAAGAAGGACACTCTCGCGTCGAAGCCTTGATGACGCGGGCCGGGTTACTTGCCGAAGGTGAGAGTCTCTATGACGCAGGCAATATTAAATTGCTGCACCACCTCGGGTCTGCGCTGCGCGCGCACGCGATGTACCAGAAGGATGTGGATTACATCGTCAAGGACGGCGAGGTCATCATCGTCGACGAGTTTACCGGCCGCACGATGCCGGGTCGGCGCTGGGGTGATGGCTTGCACCAGGCGGTTGAAGCGAAAGAAGGCGTATCGATTAAACAGGAAAACCAGACGGTTGCATCGATTACGTTCCAGAACTACTTCC
>JAUHYO010000056.1 GCA_030426325.1 Gammaproteobacteria bacterium
GACGAACAACCGGTCATTTTTTGGGATGTTTACTGGCAGCGATTCGGACGCAAAGGAAATCGTCGACCTGCTAGAGCGCAACCCACCGATCAGCTTCGAGGGCGGCGTCCTGAAGGTCGGTCACATTGACGACAAGGCGGTGCGACGCAGGGTCTCGATCAGCTATGAAATCCTTGTGCCAGTCGAGACCGAAGTTAAGTCACACACGGGATCCGGAGCGCAGTCAATTAGCGATGTCAAAGGACCAGTCGCTGCATCAACAGGATCCGGCCGCATCACGCTGACTGACATTGGCAGCTCGGCCGATGTGCGAACCGGTAGTGGTGCCATCAAAGCCGACAATATCGCCGGCGCATTCAAAGCGCATTCTGGAAGTGGCAGTGTCAGCCTGACGCAAACAGCACCCGGCGACGTGGCTGTAACAACCGGGTCCGGCGCCAGCCACCTGCATGGCGTTGTCGGTGCGCTCAAAGTTAAATCTGGCAGCGGCCGGGTTGTTGTCGATGGTCAGCAACAAGGCGATTGGCGAATTGATACCGGGTCCGGCTCAATCACCGTCGACCTGCCGGACGATGCATCATTCAGCCTGGACGCAGAAACCGGTTCGGGCGGTATCGACATCGATCATCCGTTGACCGTGCATGGCAAGATTTCCAAAAAGCACATCCGCGGCGATGTCCGCGGCGGCGGCAACCTGCTGCACATCGATGCGGGTTCGGGTGGTATTCGGGTTAAGTAGCCCCGTTCGCCGCGTCAGACACTTTTTGTGCGCGCCTCGCCATCCGGCGATTCAACAGGATGAACACCGCCAGCGGAATGGCCCACTGCACCAGGCAGGTCATGACGGAGAATGGGTTGAACGGGTCATACCAGCGATCCGGCGCATACACAGCGGCCGCCTGGTAGAGCCACCAGCCCAGTAATACAGCCGCGAGCAGCGGAATGACGTAGCTGATCAGCTTGTCCCACAGCGGTCCCGCGTTCCAGTCATCGGGCTGATTGTCGATCGCCTCGGTACGGAATTGTTTGGCACCGTGGCGTATCACCGCGAACGCGATAAACGCGCCGGAAACCATCAGCGCGACACCCCAGACGAAATCCTGGTTGGCGAAAAAGTCGAGGTTGATTGCCGACGGCACGCCCATCGAAAAACCGACGATGCTAACGCCGAGGATGGCCTGTTTTCGCGAGACGCCGAAGTCCACGAGAATGCGCGTCGTCAATTCGATCATTGAGATCAACGAGCTGAATGCAGCGAACGAAAGGCCAAGGAAAAAGAGAATCGCAAACAGGTTGCCCGCCGGCATCTTCGCAAATAATTGCGGCATCCATATGAAGGTCAGTCCGGTTGCCGCCGGGCCGCTCGTTTTCATGATGTCGAGCACGTCGGCCTTGCTCATTTGCGCGCCGAGAATCGCGAATACGGTGCCGAAGATGATGATGGCAGCGAGGAGCGACACGGTGTTATTCCCGACACCGGTAATGATCGCATTCTTGACGACACCGTGGCGGCTTTGCATGTAGGCGCCGTAAGTCAGAATCAGTCCCCAGCCGGCGCCAGTATCCCAGGCATTCTGCGTCAACGCTTCGAGCCAGATGCGTGGATTGGCGAGCGTCGCCCAATCCGGGGTAAACAGGAACCTGATGCCTTCAGATGCGCCATCCAGCGTCAGTGTGCGCGCGAGTGACAACAAAACGATCAAGAGCAAAGCAGGGATCAGAATCTTGTTCGCGCGTTCGATCGAGCGAATACCCTTCCAGATCACCAGCGCCCCAAGGCCCATCGCAAGCGCATGAAAGGCAACGGGAAAGCCGCTGCTTTGGAAACCGTCCCAGACACTCTGCGCCGCCTCGGTGCTGAGCGGCAGGGGCTGGATCGTCATCTGGATCAGGTAGTAAACACACCATCCAGCGACGACCGAGTAATAGAACATGATGGCAGTCGCAACGAAGCCGACGAACGCTCCCATCCATGCGAATTTTTCACCGGCGATTTTGGCGAAAGTGCCAACGACACCCATACGACCTTTTCGTCCGAGGGCGTACTCCGCGATGATTAACGGCACGCTCCAGACAAACAGAAACACGAGCCACGCAACGAGGAATGCGCCGGCACCGTCATCACCCGCATTCTGAGCGGCGATGCGCGGAAAGCGCCAGATATTGCCGGTGCCCACCGCGATGCCGAGTACGCAGAGGATCATCCCCATACGTGAGGAAAAACGTTGTTCTGTTTGATTCGTCATGTCTGGCTCGCTGGCTGGGATGAGGCATGGTAACAAATGCGGCGCGTTCTCTTCGCTTTTTGCCGGGCGTCGTGCGCGTCACTTCCGATGCCAAAAAGGTGTTGATCCGGATTTTCTGGTAGAAGTAGATGCGACGCCTATCCTGTTTGCCAGAGTTCTGCACAGAATGAATCCCGAAGACTTCGAGACCGTGTGGCAGCTTGACGATGGAACCCGTGTGACCCTGCGGCCGATTCGTCCGTCGGACAGTAAGATCGAACAGGACTTCGTACGTTCCCTTTCGCCGCAGTCACGGTATTTCAGGTTCTTTACTCCGTTGAAAGAACTCTCTCCGGAGGCTTTGGAGAAATTCACGCGCAATGTTTTTCCGACCAGTATGGCCCTGATTGCAACGACACTTGTGCAGGGCCGAGAAACGCAGGTCGGTGTCGCCCGCTTTGGACCGGGCTCAAAAAGCGGCTGGGGAGAATTTGCCATTTCTGTCGCTGATGCCTGGCATGGGCGGGGCCTTGCAACCCGGTTGCTGGAAGCGCTGTTTCAAATGGCGAAAAACAGCGGACTTTCCGGCATCGAGGGACATGCGATGAACGAGAACGTCCGCATGCTCCGGCTGGCTCGGCAATTGGGATTCAACGTCCGGGCGGATCCCGAGGATGCTCGCCTGTTCCACCTGCAAAAGGTCTTGTGAGCCAGCCAGTCAGGAATTGAGCTTCGCGACGATCGGCGACTCAAAATAACGCCAAATGAGCCGATTTGGCGCATTTTCGCACCAGGTTGCGTGCATTATTGTCAAATCTACCTCTATTTACGAATGCTAATGAGAATGATTCGCATTGACTTTTACGACTGAACTGCTAATTTCTGCGATTCCACCACGCAGACAATCAACAGGAGTTCACTCATGCAAGGGTACAAGCCAGGGCTTATCGCCCTATTGATCGGCGCGAGTTCCGCACTTCCCTCCCACACCGCAATAGCAGCCGACGACGAAGTCATCGACGAACTGATCATTTACGGCATGCGGGATCAGCGCGAAAGCCAGGGCGCCACGGGGCTCAACCTGTCGGTTTTCGAGACGCCGCAGTCCTTGACGATTATTGACGCAGACGTGATCGACGATTTTGCACTAGTTGATATCAATCGCCTGTTGAAGATGTCGACCGGAATTAATGTGGATTCGACAGAAACGGATCGCACGTATTACAACTCGCGCGGCTTCGATATCACGAGCATGCACGTCGACGGAATCGGCATTCCCTTCGGCCAGCTGATTGTCGGTGACCTCGATACGGCGATTTACGAAAAGGTCGAAGTCATCCGCGGATCCAACGGATTGATCACTGGTCTCGGCAACCCATCCGGTACTGTCAATTATGTCCGCAAGCGCCCGACCAATGATCTCGACGCGAATATTGAACTGTCGGTCGGCCGGTGGGATGAGGTGCGCGCCGTCGTGGACGTTTCAACACCATTGACCGAATCCGGCCGCTGGGCGGCGCGCGTGGTCGGTGCCTATCAGGACAGGGAAACCTGGCTGAACCACTACGCAAACGATCGAAATATTTTTTACGGCATCGTCGATGGCCAACTCGGCGATGCCTTCACGGTGGCCGTCGGTTACACACGACAGGATAACAACAGTGACGGTGTTCTGTGGGGCGCGGTACCGGTAATTTATTCGGACGGCACACAGGCGGACTTTGATGTCTCAACATCGACGGCAATGGACTGGACCTACTGGAACACGCTGACCGAAACGTCGTTTGTCGAACTCGGCTGGCAACTGCAGGACGACCTGCAACTGACCACCACAGTGACCTACACCGACTATGAAGAGGCTTCCGAACTCTTTTACGTTTACTGGCAAGCGGGGCTCGACCCGAACACCGGTCTCGGAATGTTCAGCTATCCCGGAAAGTTCGACGACACCCGCGAGTCACTCCTGTGGGACACCGTGTTGCACGGCGGTTTTGATGCCTGGGGACAGCGACATGACTTCAACCTGGGCATGAGCATTGTTGACAGTGATTCACAGTCCCTGGACAGCGGCGCTCTGACGGGTTTCGCGGCAATGCCGGCGTTCCCCGGTTGGCAGGGTCAGGAAGTGGCACGCCCGGACTGGGCCGATCCATATGAAGCCGCCAACGGCGACATGCAACTGGATCGCTATTACGGATCCGTGCGCTTCTCCGTCACCGATGCGTTCAAGCTGACGCTGGGACTGAGCATGGTCGACTACGAAAACCAGGGCGTCAGCTGGGGTGTATCCACCGATTCGACTGAGGATGGCAGCAGCCCCTACATCGGATTTACCTGGGAAGTCCTCGACGACCTGAACCTGTACGCCAGTTATAGTGATATCTATCAGCCGCAGTACTACCTGGACGAAAGCCTGCAGCCGCTGGGCTCGGCCGAAGGTCGCAGCTACGAACTTGGGCTAAAGAAGCAATTCAACAACCGGCTACTGGCCTCGCTCGCCCTGTTCAGGACGGAACAGGAAAACCTGCAGGAATTTGTCGCCTACAGCGACGGCGACGGCATCGACGACGACTTTTATGATGATGACTTCGATTTTGCCCTTTACCGCGGCATCGACGTTGAATCCGAAGGCATCGAACTCGAAGTCGCCGGTGAGATCACCGAAAGTATTTCCATTCAGGCCGGTTTCACCTACCTGAACATGGAAGATCCAAACGGTGGCGATGCGCGTACCTTCATTCCTCGCAAGACGTTCAAGTTGCTGACGACCTGGGACCCTGCGTCGCTGGATGCCCTATCAATCGGCATGTCGTTCCGCTGGCAGGATGACATCCATTACGACTCGGCATTTGGACGAATCAGCCAGGACAGTTACGCCTTGCTCGGCGGCTTCGCAAGTTACCAAATCAATGACTCGATGCGCATCTCTCTAAACGCCGACAACCTGTTTGACGAAAAGTATTTCAACTCCGTCAAATACGAACAGTCGTACTACGGCGCGCCACGCAGCTATGGGCTGAGTTTCGGCTGGCAATACTAAGTGACCAGGGTACTTTTCAAGGTTCACCGCGCACTCGCGCTGTTCGCCTTCATACCGTTGCTGGTCATTTGCCTGACCGGCAGCATCCTGGTGTTCAAGCACGAGATCGATACCCTCCTGATGGAGGACAAGGTCCGTGTTGACGAAACGTTTGCCGACGGTGAGCGCCTGCCAATGGATGACTTGCTGGGCATCGTCAATGACGCAGCACCGAACTATGAAGCCGTGGGCTGGGTCTTGTTTCTCGACAAGGCTCGGGCCGACGTTGTTTACCTGATCGAGAAGGGCACCAGCGAATGGTCGTACCTGTCGCTCAACCAGTACACCGGAGATATTCTCGCTGACCCGAGGCCTCACGATCACTACTTCACCGACTGGCTTCTGGAGCTGCATTTCAATTTTCTGCTGCACGATGCCGGTCTTGTGGTCACGAGCCTGTTTGCCCTGGTGTTGCTGACGCTGGGCACGACCGGCATCTTTATCTATCGCAAATTCTGGAAGCAGTTTTTCACCTTGCGCTGGAACAGCCGCTTGATTGTCTACTTCAGTGACTTGCACAAGATGACAGGAATCATCGCGTCGCCCGTCCTGATCATTCTTGCTTTCACCGGTGCCTGGTGGAATATCACCAGCCTGCTTTACGAATTCGAGGAGCATAGTAACGGTCAGGAACACCACATCATGACCGACAGGCTGTACAACGACGAGCTGTCACTCGACGCATTAATTGCAGAGGCCCAATCGCAAGTTCAGGGCTTCGAAGCGACGTACCTTTCCATGCCCTGGGAGCCGGGTGTTAATTTCGCATTCTACGGTGACGTTCCTACCCGCAATTTTTTACTGAGCCAGTACAGCAGCGTCGTCAGTTTCGACCCGCAGTCCGGTGAACACCTGGGCAGCCTTGATATTCGAGAGGCCAGCACTGGCGCAAAAATCGTCGACAGCTACCGCCGCTTGCACTTCGGTGACTTTGCGGGGCTGGCATCGAAAATTGTCTGGGTCGTACTTGGGCTTGCACCGGTCCTGCTGGCCGTCACTGGATTAACGTTGTGGGCGAAACGGCGCAAGCTGCGTATGCGCTCACGTGCGAACAGGCATGCCAGGCTGAGTACCACATTAAGTGCAGGATGAGAATCGGGGCCCGGCTCATTAGGAGTTCGAGAAAACACTGCGATGACCACTTTGAACACGCGCCTGCTGCACCGCAGCATCGTTGCGCAAGGCGCGTGCGTAGAATTCCCGGTTAATGTGGCTGTACGGCTTTTGCACCAGGCGCTCATCGACAAGGGCTGTAGCAAGATCGGTGAACCCGCCGCGAACAGCCGCTTCCGTCAATGTCCAGTCGATGATGTCGCGTTGAGCATGGCTACCGCCAAAAGCATTTGCGATGTGACGCGCAGAAAAAAGAAGTTCCGACGCCTTGTCGTAATCCTCATGCCAGAAAGCGTCGAATCCCTCGATCAACGGCAGCGAATAATCCCTGATCCATCGGCTGGCTTCACCGTTCTCGGCCGCGCTGCTTCGCAATTGAATTTTCAGCGTGGCAAGATCGGTCGTTCGACCGGCACCCAGATACGCCATCGTTGCGTGCCAGTCATTGAAGGCATAGGTCTTGCCATCTGCGTGTGCGCGCCAGGCATCGGCAAGTTCCTGCCAACGATCTTCCACGTCGACGCCCGATAAAGCCAGGCGCCAGAGCAGCGACGATGCATCGACCAGTTCCAGCGCCAGTGCATTTTGCGCTTCGCGAATCGGCCCGTCGTATAACGCAAGTGCCTCGTCAAACTGACCGAGGTCCATGTGAAACAACGCGCGGTGCCACCAGTTGTGAACCTTAAAGCCATTGTCTTCATCCGCCCAAAACGGTTCGCGTGCAATCATCCAGCCGATGCCGTCCGCGGAACGACCCTGCATTTCCATGACGTGCGTAACGGCATGGTGCGCCCAACAGTCGAGCGGCTCCAGTGCGACGGCCTTTCGACCCTGTTCCTCGGCACGACCGTAGTTGCCACATTCCTCCAATCCGAACGCATGCATGCCCAGCACGATTGGGTACCCGGGCATACTCGCCGACCAACGCGGCAGAACCCTTGCGATTCGATCTCGCAAGTTGTGTGCGTTGCCACGGAAGAAGTCGAGCAGATGTCCGGATTGCAGCGCAAGCATGTCATTGGGGTAGCGAATGTTGTGCCAGTCCAGCGCCAGCGCGGCCTGAGACCATTCGCCTTTGACCACCCATTCGAGGGCCCTCAGATGCGACGACTCCCTCTCGTTCAGCTTCAGCTGACGGGCACTGTCGATCTGTAACCTGGCCTGAGCTATCGCACCAGGTTCGGAGCTCGAGACAAACAGGTGCGCTTTGGCGATATAGGCCATCGCGAACGCAGGCGCAATGTGCAATGCCTGGTCCAGGAAATCCATTGGATCGCCGCAATAGATGTTGAAGGCATGCGTCGCCTCGTCCAATAGCCTGACCGCCTCCGGTGTTCCACCGCTGACTGTATTGTTGTGCTGGTCCTTAATCATTTTTTCGCGCTCCCGCTGCACCTTCGTGTTGGTGCTAATCTACAAGTGCCGGCTAGCAAGCTATATGATCGGCACGCCGCTTTTTTTGCTCGATGCACCGCGTTCTGGCGGGAGTGACCTATGGACTCATTGAGTATTTTGGTTGAGAAGATGCGACTAACCGGTAGCATCTTCCTGGACGCTGAATTCACGGCGCCCTGGTGTGTCACCTCGAGCATCGGGCCGGATGATTGTGTCCAGTTTGTGCCGATACCGCGCAACGTCATCGCATTTCACTACGTCAGCACGGGAAAACTGTTGACCCAGGTCGGCAATGGAACGCCGATGGCCGTGAGCCGGGGCGAAATCGTTTTGTTTCCTCGAAACGACAAACATACCATAGGGAGCCAGCTAGACATCGCACCGGTCAAGGCCGATAGCCTGATAAAGCCGGGTAAGGACGGCGGGCTAGCGGAGATCCGCTACGGCGGTGGCGGTGAAACAACGCGCATCGTTTGCGGCTATCTCGGCACTGACCGGCAACAGGAGCCATTGTTAGCGATGTTGCCGCCAGTGATTCGACTCAAGATCAGTGAAGGCGCGCTGGGCGACTGGATCGAGAGCTCGTTCAAGCTTGCTGCAAAAGAGTTGCGCGCCGGTTCCCTCAGAGATGGCAACATGCTGACCCACCTCGCCGAACTCCTTTTCAAGGAGACGGTGCGCCGCTTTATCGCCGGGCTGCCACCGGGCTCCGGCAAATGGCAGCATGGGTTGCGCGACGACAGGGTGGCGTCGGCCCTGGTCATGCTACACGAGCAGCTTGGCCGTCACTGGACGGCCGAACGCCTCGCAGCAGAGGTCGGACTGTCTCGGTCGGCATTCGCCGAACGCTTCCAGCGGCTTGTCGGAGAGTCGCCGATGCGCTACCTGGCGAAACAGCGTTTGCAGGAGGCGGCTGAGCGCTTGAAGTCTGGCGGCGATTCGATTGCTCGCGTGGCGCTTCGAGTCGGCTACGAATCCGAGGCCGCTTTCAATCGGGCGTTCAAGCGGGAGTTTGGCTTACCCCCGGCGACGTGGCGGAAGCAGAATCAGGATGAAACTGACAATTCGCCGGATGTTGGCCACTTGTAATCACACCCGACGCGCGAACGATATCCGACCACCAGCCTTCCTTGGGAAAGGCCTGCAGGAAATAGTCCTTGAACATCCTGACCTTGGCCGTCAGATAACGGTTACCCGGATAGATCAGCATCAGCGAAGGCGCATCGGCAACGCAATCCGCGAGCACCGGCACCAAATTGCCTCGCATCACCTCGGCGTGTGCGAGACCGTCGGGTACCTGGGCGATTCCGGCACCCACCAGCGCCATCTGGATCGCTGCATTGAACGACGTCAGTCGAAGGCTGCCGCCGGGAACAAACGAGACCTCGTTGCCCGCGACCGTGAATCGCCAGTCGCGCGGCCGCCCATTCGACGGAGAACTGAATCGAATGCAGTTGTGATTTTCCAGTTCGTCAATCCGGCGCGGGGTACCGTGCTGAGCGACGTAGGCTGGTGCCGCGCAAGTCAGCCAGCGAACCGGACTCAAGGGTCTCGCGACCAATCCGGAATCGGCCGATATCTCGAGTCCACGAATGGCGCAGTCGATACCTTCCTCAACCATGTTTACGGCGCGATCGGTAAATACAACTTCGACATCGAGCTGCGAGTATCGCCGCAGGAATTCCATGAGCCCCGGAAAAAAAATCGCGTCCATGAATGACTGCGGCACGGACACCCGCAATCGACCACGCGGCTGCATCATCGCGCCTGACAGGTTGTCTTCGGACTCCCGAATCTCGTCAAGAATGCGAACGCAGTTCTCGTAGTAGGACCGCCCTTCGTCTGTCGTGCTGAGTTTTCGCGTCGTGCGATTCAGCAAGCGAATGCCGAGTTGCTTTTCGAGTCGTTTGACGGCGTCCGTGACCGTTGTTTTCGACACACCCAATGCATCCGCCGCCCTGACGAACGCACCGTGTTCAACCACGCGAACGAAAACCTGCATGCAATAAAGCTTATCCACAGGATTGTCCCGATATGCCGAATAGACAATTTATTCCTGTCCCGTTTATTCGGCAATGGTTTCTTTATAGATTTTGCGCCCCTTTCAGGACGTCGTTACATGCGAGCATCAATACCGCACAAGTCATTGACCGGCTCGGCCTTGCTGGCCGTGGCTGGCTTGCTCGCCTCGGTATCGGCGGCCATGGCGGAGCCGCCGTCGCGCCTGGCTGAGACCGGGCTTTACGTCGATGGTACCCGGACCGTTCGCGCCGAAAACCTGCCGTACGCTCCGCAGTACCCACTGTGGTCTGACGGTGCCAGTAAGCGCCGCTGGCTGTACTTGCCACCTGGCAGTGTTATTGATGCCAGCGACCCGGATTCCTGGGAGTTTCCGGTCGGCACGCGCTTGTGGAAGGAGTTCAGCCACGGGCGGCCGATAGAGACCCGCTTTATCGAGCGACTTGGCGACGGGACCTGGCAATACGCAGCCTACGTCTGGAATGCCGACGGCACCGAGGCTTTGCTCGCGCCCGAAACCGGTGTCCCGGATCACCAAACCGATGCAGCACCGGGCGGGCACTATCCCATCCCGTCGCGCGAAGACTGCCTCGCCTGCCATGAAGGCGCGGCGAAACCGGTACTCGGTGTTTCCGCGTTGCAGCTATCGCCGGACCGGGACACAGACGCGGTGCATGCCGAAGCGCTAGATCCGGCAAACCTGACACTGACTGACTTTGTCGCTCGCGGCCTGGTGACCAATTTGCCGAAAGCATTGCTCGACACGCCGCCGCGTATCAACGCGTCATCGCCGACCGAGCGCGCCGCATTGGGTTACCTGCACGCCAACTGCGGCCATTGCCACAACAACGACGGCCCACTGACCCTGCTCGATCTCGTGCTGGCGCAAAACATTGCCAGCGAACGGGACGGGACCGACGACGTGCGCCGCACCCTGCTACTGAAACGAAGCGACTTTGAAATGGCTGGTGCAAGCCTTCGCGTGGTGCCGGGCAAACCGGAGCAAAGCGTACTCACGCTACGAATGCGCGCACGCGACGCGTTGTCGCAAATGCCGCCGCTAGGAAACCAGGTATCGGATCACGAGGCCATCGCACTGATTGAGCGCTGGATTCAACAACATTTGTAATTGATTGGGAGAAACCACAATGCCTAAACCCTTACTCGTCCGGATTGCCCTGCTACTCGCAATCCTGCCTTTTTCTACCGCATCCGCCGACACCGACAAGCTCGATCGGGGCAAATACCTTGTCACGGTCGCCGGCTGCAACGACTGCCACACGCCGTTTGTGCTTGGCCCGAACGGCCCGGAGCCGGACATGAGCAGGATGTTGAGCGGTCACCCGAATGATATGGACCTGCCGAACGCACCCGCATTGCCCGCCGGACCCTGGTCGGTGGTTGTCACAGACACGAATACCGCGTGGGCGGGACCGTGGGGTGTCAGCTTCACCGCGAATCTCACGCCGGACCCGGAAACCGGTCTGGGCAAATGGAGCCTCAGGAATTTCGTCGACACGATTCGTACCGGCCGCCATCTTGGCCGCGGACGCGAGATCCTGCCGCCAATGCCGATACCGATGTACAAGAACTTTACTGACGCGGATCTCGATGCCATCTATACGTTCTTGCAGTCGATCCCAGCCGTGGTGAACAAAGTGCCCGACCCGCTTCCACCGGTTGTTTTGACAGCAGCGGTTGACTCGGAGGAATAGAAGGTTCCCAAGAGTCGAGCGTTCAAAAAAAAACCGACGGCTTTCGCACGTCGGTTCCTTTTAAAACAGGGAGGCGCAAGCCTCCCGAACTTTAGCTACTGAGCGTCTTAAGGCGCGACCCAGGTCGAACCAGGGCCAACCATGTCCTCGGTAATAAAGTTCAGTGAATCAATATCCACGCCGATGTCAGCATCCGGCCCGGTACCCTCGACCATGCCGTTTGCGTCAGGTGCCGTCAGCGTTGCGCCATCTTCTGAACCATCAGCCGCAATGTTGCCGTTCACTCCGTTCTGGAGTGCAACCGTTCCGTTTCTCAACAGAACGTCATCATCAGCAATCGTCGCTGAGTAGATGTGCGTGTTTGTGAATTCCGACGCATTGTCCAGCCGGCATCCGTGTGGCGTTGTGTATTCATCCACGAGAATTGCGGTACGGCCAGCACCGGCAGGATTTGAACTCTGGTTCGCAACGAGGTTGTCGTCGAAATCCAGAATGTAGTCCAGGTACTGACAGTTTTCTGCGCCGCCTTCTTCGGCATTGTGCTCATACTGAATTGCGTTCTGTGCATTGACGATCGAGTTGCGAGCAATAACGGTGGTCAAATCCAGCCCCGAAGCGATGATGTCGCCGCTTGAGGAGTCGCTATCCTCCAGCGTTTCCGAGTCGATGAGCAACGCAGCGCGGTCAGACGAATTTGAGGCAATGTTGGCAATGTAGTTGTCAACAACCGTGTGGCCCAGCGGGACAACCGAAATACCACCATCCAGATTGTCGGATACCGACACGCCCCCGAAGTCAGCCGTGTAGCCCGTGCCATTCGAAATAATGATGTTGCTGGAAACGGTGTTGCCGTAGCCATGCTCAAGTGCAACGTTGCCCCAGGAGTTCACGATCGTGTTGCCGTGAATTGTATTCCCACCGCCTTGTACGAGGATAACGCGACGGTCCGTCAAGACCGTATCAAAGCGGTTGTATTGGATAACGTGAGCACCCAGGCCTGTTCCATCAGCAGTTCCTGATCGACCGACCTGAACGCCGAATCCATTGGAATCCGTATCCCACTCTGTTCCGCCTCCCTCGACAGTATCCGGCAGGAAATTCCTGAACAGGTTGTATTGAACGATGTTGCGTTCATTACTTCCGTTGGACACGTTAACGCCGGC
>JAUHYO010000404.1 GCA_030426325.1 Gammaproteobacteria bacterium
AACCGGTGTCAACAACGCGCCGGCGGCTATCGTCGCCAGCAGCATCACCGTCGCCGAAAACTCGACCGTAACACTGGACGGCAGTCAGTCAAATGATACTGACGGCGATGCGCTGACTTACGCCTGGCAACAGATCAGTGGACCGGCGGTCACCCTCACGTCGACGCAGACAGCCAGCACTCAGTTCACTGCGCCCGGCGTCGCATCGGACGCACTGCTCCAGTTTCGATTGACCGTCAGCGACCCCGGCGGACTGTCCGCCAGCGCAACCGTCTCCGTAACAGTTACCAACAATTCCGGAGGCGGAAGCGGCGGCAGTGGCGGTGGCGCAGCAGGTGGCGTGCTACTCCTGGCCGCAATCGCACTGCTGCGTCGCCGGCGTACTACTCGAACGGATGGCGTTTGACGATCGTTTGCTCGCGATCGGGACCGGTCGAAATAATATCCAACGGAACCGACACCAGCTCTTCGATGTGTTCCAGGTACGCGCGTGCATTTGCAGGCAGTGCCTCGTACTCGGTAACACCGACCGTCGATTCATCCCAACCCGGCATGTCTTCATACACCGGCTGGCACTCGGCGAAGCGATCCAGCATCAGCGGTACACCGGAGACCGGCTTGCCATCGATTTCATAGCCGACACAAATCCGAATTGTTTCCAGACCGTCCAAAACGTCGAGTTTGGTCATGCACAATCCTGACACGCTGCTGTTGATGATCGAACGACGCAATGCAACTGCGTCAAACCAGCCGCAGCGACGAGGCCGCCCGGTCGTTGCACCAAACTCCGCACCGACGGATGCCAGGTGCGCGCCGTTTGCATCAAACAACTCGGTGGGGAATGGGCCGGCGCCGACTCGTGTCGTATACGCCTTGACGATACCGAGTATGTAATCAAGGTGTCGTGGTCCGACACCAGTGCCCGTGCTCGCTGCAGCCGCCACAGTATTGGACGACGTAACGTACGGATAGGTGCCGTGATCGACATCGAGGAAACTGCCCTGCGCGCCTTCAAACAAGATACTTTCGTTGCTGTCCGCGAGGTCCTGCAAGATTTGCGTAACATCTGCTGTCAATGGCCGAATGATTTCAGCCGCCTGCATCGCTTCATCCAATGTACGCTCGAAGTCGACAGTCTCGGCGCGAAAATAGTGCTTCAGCAAGAAGTTGTGATAGTCGAGAACCTCGCCCAGCTTGGCGGCAAACTTTTCCCGAACAAACAGGTCCGCCACTTTCAGCGCACGGCGCGATACCTTGTCTTCGTATGCCGGACCGATGCCCCGGCCAGTCGTACCGATGGCGCCGGCACCACGCGTTTTCTCGCGGGCGACATCCAGTGACACATGTGATGGCAGGATAAGCGGACAGCTGTAGCTGATCTTCAAACGATCATAGACCGGCACGCCGTTCTCAATCAGCGCTTCCGATTCGCGAATCAACGCTTCGAGGGACAGCACGACACCGTTGCCGATCAGGCACTGCACACCTTCGCGCAAGATACCGGAGGGAATCAGGTGCAGGACGGTCTTTTTGCCGCCGATGACCAGCGTGTGGCCGGCATTGTGTCCGCCCTGAAAACGCGCGACAGCTGCCGCCCGATCTGTCAGCAAATCGACAATCTTGCCTTTGCCTTCGTCACCCCATTGCGTTCCGATGACGACTACATTTTTACCCATGGCTGCAAGCAACTCCTGGTTCAGGATCGAACGATATACAACAGCAACAAACCCGCCGCCATTGCTACAAGACCGGACACTCGCAAATTGTTGTCGCCCATCGCGGCGATACGTGCAACCGTTTTGCGAAAGTTTCCGGGGCTAATAAATGGAATCATGCCTTCCAGAATCAGATACAAGGCGAACGCTGTAAATATGTCATGCCACATGATCGTATTCGTTCAGTACAGTATCGTGATTGGCGCCGCACCCGCTATCCGAAAAATGGACGATCAGAGCTAACCCCTGATCGTCCATTGTCACACCGGATGCCGTGTGCCGCTGGCGAACGTCACTCTTTAACGAGTGCCATTCTTGTTGTTCAAGTAACGGAAGAAGTCATTCTTCGGATCCAGCACGAGCAAGTCGCCTGATTGTCCGATTGAGTTTCGATAGGCATCGATACTGCGGTAGAACGCGTAAAACTCCGGGTCCCGATTGTAAGCGTCGGCGTAAATTTCCGCGGCTCTTGCATCACCCTCACCACGCAGCTTCTGACTGTCCCGGTAAGCTTCCGCCAGGATAATCGTCCGTTCACGATCGGCGGTCGAACGCAGTTGCTCGGCGATCTCGCCGCCCTGCGCCCGGCGTTCGGCCGCAACGCGAGCACGTTCTTCACGCATCTGGCGGTACACCGAATTGCGCACATCGTCCGGGAACTCAACCTGTTTGACCCGCACGTCTATCAGTTCAACACCCAGCCCCTGAGCTGCCGATTTTGCAGTCTCGAGCATGTCGCGCATCAACTCGGCACGTTCAACCGAAATGGCTTCACTGACCG
>JAUHYO010000405.1 GCA_030426325.1 Gammaproteobacteria bacterium
AGAGCGGTACTCCCGGGGCGCCCAACGCTCAACTCCCCGCATCTCGAGCACCTCGAACGCAGACAACAGTTCTCCCAATGTCGACTCCGCTTCGAATCGTGCCCGCCCCTGCTCGTCCAGCCCGCTGTAATCGGCGGTGTTTTCTGAAAAAGTAATCGCGTCGTCATCTTCCAGCACGCGCGTTGGCGCACTGGTGTCTCCTTTCACTCTTTTTCGCACCTCCGGATCGACATACACTGCCGGGCGATCCGGTTCCTCGGCTGCGGGCTCAGCCGGCCTGGTCTCCGGCAAGTCGGCAATCGGTTCCTCGATAACAGGCGGAGTTGACTGCGTCTGACTGACTCGCTCGGGCAAAACAAAAATAACCGCGACCAAAATCAAGAGCAGCGCAGCGAATGCAAGACCGAGGAGCATGCGAATCCTGCCATGGTCTTCTGGCGTCGTGTCGAGCGATGCCTCGCTCGTTGCACGCGGCACATGGCGTATCGAAGCGACCGGCGCAACACTTTCGGTATCATCGATTGGACGAACAGCACCGCGCAGCCTGGACACACGCGGCGGGAAGCCTGCGTCAATCAGGCGTGCGACGACCTCGTTTGCATCCGGTCGTTGCTGTGGCTCCTCCGCCAGCATGTCCGCCACAAGATCTGAAACAGCCTGGGGCACGGAACTGCCATCGGCCGACACCAGGGGCGGCACAGCGGCGCGCCGGATCTCGGACTCAATATCGTCGGTTGACCAGGGCGGCTTGCCGGAGACCAGTTCGAAAACCAGGACGCCCAACGCGAAAATATCGTCGCTCGCGGCTGCTGGCTCACCATCCAGCGATTGCGGACTTTGCGCGATCGGCGAACCGCCCGACGCAATTTTGCCAATGGGCGCCGCAACGCCGAAGTCAGTCAGGTACGGCGCCCCATTGCCATCCAGCAATACGTTTGATGCCTTCACATCGCGATGCACGATGCCTTTCGAATGTACATAGGCCAGAGCACCTGCGAGCAGGCCGACAGGTCCGAGCACGTCATCGACCGGTTGGCCGGCGATGGCGCCGAGCTGCGGTCCGTCAATAAACTGCTGGGCATAAAAGGCCGCTTCCGGTTCGGCGTGAAACTCGAATACGCGAACGATGTGCGGATGCATCATGCGAATGCTGGCCTGCCACTCCGCACGCAAGCGCTCGGCTGCATCGGGGCCCGGCCCTGCAATTTTCAACGCGACGGATGCTGCCGTCAGGCGATCCTTTGCCAGCCATGTCTCAGTCCGCCCATCTCCGCCAAGGCGTTGCGCAAGCGTGTATCGGTCGGCTAACTGAGTGCCTTTCGCGAGTTCGAGCATGTTGGCAGGCAGCTTATCCGGTGGGTTCCGGCACGCGTGCCGGAGCACCGACTTCCACGGACTGCGAGAAGCCCGTTTCGGCTTCGTAGATTTCTCTCAGCAATTGGCGCCAGCTTTCATACTGGACTTCCGCGGTACCGGTCAGTCGACGCTCCTGTCCTTCGACACTAACCACCATCGGTGCCGCTTCACTGCCGAAGGATTCCGACAATTCGGCAATTGCGTCCAGGTGCAGATTGGCTTCGCGGTTGCGTTGAAACGCGGCATACAAGGTATTGAATCCTCTTGTAATGCCCTGGTACTGCAAGGCGCGATTGATGTTTCGCGTGTTTCGACTGCCGGAGCTCGACGTATCAATCTGGGTAGATCCTGCCAGAACGACCACGCCGACCAGGGCCTGCAGATGTGACGAACGTTTTTCCTGACGATATTTGATCGTCTCCGCTCGGGCGTTCTTGCGCCAGTTGCGATACGGAATGGCAATGCCGTAGTAAAAGTTCGCGTAGTGCTCATTCAATGTATCAACGACCAGACGATCGCGCTCACGGATCTGGCGCATGCGCAAAACAGACGGGTCGTTTTGCGCAGGCAGGCGCACGACATCGACAATGCCGTCCTTGTTTGTGTTCAGGTAGCCCGCATAAGCTGCCGGCGACATGTCGCTAAAGAATTGCAGTTCTGAAATCTGGCGCAATCGCTGCAACTGCCTGGCCGGCATTTCCGACGCGTACAGCTGCAGGTCATTGGCAAAATCATTGAATACCTTCTGGTAAGGATCGCGACGCCGATCACGTCGATTCGAGTATGACGTCAATCCGGTTTGTGTTTCGTATTTGCGCGTAAACCAGTGTCGGCCGGCTGCGTCATGAACAGAGACCTGCAGTTCGACGTACTCGCCGTCGGACTTGAGTATCTGACCGCCGACTATGACATCGGTAAATGCGCGGGTTGACGGTATAACCCTGACAGCACCCCAGTGACCGGCGCCTTGCAGGGTTGTCTTCAGATGAAAAGGAATATATTTCGCTTCAGCCCGGCGAATATCCTCGTAGACTCCCGTCTTCTCGGTGTCGTTGTCTTCCGGGATGCCGGGATCGAACTCGACAATCCCGATATCGAGCAACATGGCTTCATCAACCGACGATTCTGCGACCACC
>JAUHYO010000406.1 GCA_030426325.1 Gammaproteobacteria bacterium
CCCCACGCCCAGCGACGACAGGCCGACGCCGCTGGGAGTTCTGCGTTTCGACCGAAAACAGCCAGCGCATGCTTACGCTGACTGAAGACAAGGCAGACGCAGCTCGCAAGCGACAACAGCACGCTTGAAACCAACAACAAGAATTCAACTATCACCTGCCAGCCTTCACTTGGTTCCGGAAACGACTTCGCCAGCAGCGATATCCCGCTGCCGGTCATTTGCAGCATCAATTGCCTCAATACTGCCATAACCGCGCAGTCGCCAGGCTGCGCAGCCTGCTATGACGCAAGAAATGAGCAAGACCAGGTCCACGCCGAAAACAGCCCATAGCCCTTCCGCCGCGGTACGCAGCGGATAGGCACCGGTCGTGATCCAGTTACCTGTAGCTGCTGCGAGTGCAAGACCGGCAATCGCCCACGACTGTTCCATCCACGCGCGTTCGCCACGCACGACTGCATGCAAAAACGTCAGCAGCCACAAGACAAAGAAGCTACGCACTTCCAGGCTGTCACGGTCAAGGCCAAGTGCTTCGGTTTGCCCGTCCAGCAAGCGATTCACCAGCAGGTAGCCGAGTGTTGTGACAATCACGCCGCTGGTCGACCCCGCGCTCATTGCCTCGACCAGGCGCAGGTGCACCGGTTGACGGGCGACGGACCTGCGCCGTCGGGAACGTAGCCAGTAGATGAACCCTGTTGCGATCAACAAGCAACCGGCGATACCGGCTATGAAATACAGCCACAGTAATGGCCAGTGATCGAACTGCGCCTGGTGAAAGCCTTCCAGCCAGGTGCGTACCTGGCGAACCGGAGTTGCCTGGAAATCCTGCAGAATTACACCAGTGCTGCCATCGAAATTGACACTGTCCCGATGTGCCTCCGCCCGATTGCCGGGAAAGTGCCTGCGGACTTCGACATAGGCGTGACGGTCCCCAAAACGGTGTACGTCGATGCGATCTGCCGCAGCCGCTTGTCCGTAGCGTTCGGTCCAGATCGCCTCAGCCCGCTCGACGATCGGCACCAGTGGCAGCATCTCGGCCGCTTCGCCGGCTGCCGGCCGCTGGTAATAGGCGTAGTCATCGGCGGAATAGATAAGCTTGACCGCCTCGTTGTCCGGCTTGGCGGCGTTCAACAAGGCGAATGGCAACGAAGCATAGAACCCGGCAAAGATGGCGAGGCCGGACAGGCAAATGACGAAATGGAAGGGCAGGAACACGGTTCCTGTGACATTGTGCAGGTCAAGACTCGAACGCCCGATGCTTTTTTTCGGCCGGAACGTGAAAAAGTCCTTGAAGATCTTGCGATGAATTACGACGCCGGTGACTACCAGCACCATCATGAACAGGGTCGCGAACGCAACCAGCCAGTAGCCCAGCCCGCCCGGAATCAGCAAGCGGTAGTGCATCGGATAGATGAACCCTGAGGCGGCCCCGGTCAGTTCGGGTCCAAGCGATTCGCCAGTCGCGGGATGCAACCGGTCGCGATAGTAGGTGCCGTCAGCCAGTTCGGCGATAACTTCGAAAAAACGCTTGCGCTCTCTCGGCAGGTAAATCAACAACGACGAAATCGCTGCATCGGGATTTGCTGCCCTGATCCTCTCGAGAACATCATCCGCATCGAGGGCAATTTCAGCCGGCGCGAGGCGGGTCTCCGGCTGCATCCATCGGTCGAGCTCCTTGTCGAAGACTGACAAGGTACCCATCCAGAAAATCATGAACAACAGCGTACCGAGGCTGATACCAAACCAGGTATGCAGCCAGTTCATTTCACTGCGAAATGTTCGCCGGGTTGTCATGCCGGAAGGCCGAACGGCGCCAGGTAGGACGTTGCCGTCATGCCGAGCCCGGCCAGCACGACAACCAGCCATGGGCGTCGCAGGCTGTTGCGGTCAGCAAAGCCCCACATCAGCAAGGCTACGTAGAAAACGTAGCCGAGCAGGACGGTCGCCAGCATCGCCTCACTCAGGCGAACACCCAAAGCGACCAGCCCCAGCCCGGCCAGCGCACTTAGCGCTGCCATCAGCGCAAAGCCGCCCAGCGTCAATGCCAATACGCGAAATGTCATGGCCGACGCTTCCCACAGGCTGGCGAGGCACTGCCTCAGCCGTTGCACGTCAGAATCGCGCCCGCAATGTCAGGTAGGCAGATCGCGGGTTGCCAAAACGCTGCCCGCCTGCCGGCGTACCTTGCGAGTAACCCACGTCTTCGCGGTATTCTTCGTCGAGCAGATTGTGTACGTTCAGCTGCACGTCGAACGTGTCTGACACCGGGTAGGTAACAGAACCGTCGACGAGCGTGTAGCCGTCATACACGATGTCAAACCGCGGCGCCGGTCGATCAGTGATGGCGCGCACACCGAGGCCAAGCGCAAGGCCGCCAAGCATGCCGTCCTGAAAGGTGTAAGTGCCGAACGCGCTGTAGGTATCGTCCGGCACCAGCGCGACCGGATCACCGACGTCCTCGCCGGAGCCGGTGTTGATGACCTTGGTGATTT
>JAUHYO010000057.1 GCA_030426325.1 Gammaproteobacteria bacterium
CGCACCGAGATCAATCAGGGCAACAGACCCATCAACGCCAATTTTCCATCCGTTGGAATTCCGGAATTTGTCCAGCGCCTCCCGGGTCAGGAAGGCAATCACAATGGACTTTGCCTGCGCGCCGAGCTGCAGGCCAATCGACCCCGATGTCGTACGGTAGTAGCCAACGGTTTTCCCGCCAACGCGAAGCGCGCCCTCGCCGGTCTCAGCGCCAACGCCAACGCCCACTTTGATGACGCGCGGGAAGATGAGATAGCCGGCCGCCTGGCTTAAGAATATGTCTGCGCCTGCAATGTCATCGCGAAAGATCTCCAGTGCTTCGTTGGCGTCACGGTCGATTTCTGCGCCCGACGCGGCCAGGGCTGTGCTGGTGACCAGCAAGGCCAGCAATGCGCTGGCTGAACGAATGATGCTATTCAGTTTGCAAGTGATTTTCATGGTCTCGTTCCTGTAATCCAGGGCATCGTCGATTAACGCATGATAGCCCAAAAGACTCGAAAGATTAGCCCGCCCACCCTGAACGCCTACTGAAGCGGCTCCGGCGTGCCGGGCATCAGGCTGGGCGGAATCGGCGCGCGGCGCCGGTTCGGCTGCGGCGGGTAATTTGCCACCAGGTAGTCGAGGATCTGTGCCTCGGTCGCTGCATCGAACTGCCACAGGTTTTGCGTCGCCTGCATCCAGCGAATCATATCGAGCCAGGTCTGGCGGTCTGCCCGCTGGCTGGTCACCAGCGCATGCGAATGGCAGCCGCCGCAATGAGCGCGGACCTGCTCCCAGCCCGGGCTTTTTACGAGGCCGCTCGATGCATCGATCTCGGCGGCCAGCACTGGCATCGATGCCAGCAGGACCATAACGACGGCCGTTTTCACGCGGTGACCATGACGGCGATACGATGACAGGCATTGTTGAGATAGCCGCGAGGATTCCAGCCTGGCAGCACCATCGGCTGCGAGCGGCCATTATCATCGGTCGCTCGCGCCCAGACTTCGTAGTAACCCGCTTCCGGAAACGCCAGGTTAGTCGACCAGTGCTGCCATGCGAGCCGATTGACCGGTCGCTTAAGCTTCGCCTTTTGCCAGCTTGCACCGAAATCGATCGACGTGTGCAGTGTCCTGACCGCGTCATCGCCAGCCCAGGCATGGCCGCGAACCGCGAGTTGCCTGCCGTCTGCAATGGCGACGCCGGATTTCGGATAGGTAATCAGCGACTTCACCGGCATTGACTCGATAATGCACATGTCCTCGTCCGAAACCTCACTGCCCGGCGCGACGGGCTTGCATGGCACGCGATAGGACTGCCCGGTCATTTTTTCACCGTCATGCTCTCGGTCCCGAATCAATAGCCGCGTCAGCCACTTGCCACTCACCGAGGCAGGCCAGCCAGCGCACAGCATGCGAACGGGGAAGCCGTGCAGCTCGGGCAACGGCTCGCCGTTCATGGCCCAGACAATCATGGATTCGTCCTCGAGCGCTTTACGTACCGGGACACCCCGTGAAACGGGTTGCTTGGTCGGGTCGCCGGAAAGATGCGTGTCGGCCGCTTCGTAGGCAACGTAGACCGCGTTGTCCGCAATGCCGCAATCTTCAAGCACGTCGCGCAATCGTACGCCGGTCCAGTTCGGACAGCCAACGGCACCGGTCGTCCACTGATTGCCCTTGGCCGCAGGATAAAATTCGGAGCGGCCGTTGCCGCCGCATTCGATTTGCAATTGCAAGCTGCGATGTTTGAAACGCCGTTGAATTTCACCGAGCGTCATCACTTTGGGTTGCTCACAGGCCTCACCTTCGATCTGGATGCGCCACTCGAGCGGATCGACGTCGAAGGTGGATGGCGGCACGCCGTTATTGCGCACGAACAGTCGCGATGCCGGCGTCACCAGATCATCCAGCAAATGCGCCGGCGTTTCGGCATTGATCGGGCGGTCATTGAGAACGATCAGGCCTGATTTTCCGGGAATTGCGAAAGCGTCGTTTGTCTGAGCCAGTGCGGCCGGAATCAGCCCGCCCGGCATGTAGCGCGCGAACGGAATACTCGCGCCTAGAACCGCAGCCATCGCGGCCAGGCCGGAGCCCTTGACGAATCCGCGCCGCGAGACCTTGCCGGCGGTGCGGCCCCAGACAATCTCATCAGCCGCTTCGGGGTTCTCCGCATAGAGTTCGTGCAGGCCTTTGGTCTTTTTCATGGGTCTCCGACTATTTTTTCGCGGCAGCAAGAAAGGTCTTCAGCATTGTTGAAAGCGTAACACGCAATTGCCCGGCCTTCGCCTCATCGAAGTTGCGCTGCTGTTCGTCCATATAGCTCTGCTGTGCAATCTCGAGTTGCAACGCGTGGATATGCTCCCCGGGGTCGCCGTAATGGCGTGTAATGTAGCCACCCTTGAAGCGTCCATTGACCACGTTGCTGTAAGGGCTTTTATCGGCCACCCGGACAACCGCCGATTCGATCGATTGGCTGCAACTCCTCGTGTCATAGCTGCCGAGATTCAGAGCCGGCAATTCGCCATCAAACAATCGAGGCACGCAGCTGGGAATCGAATGCGCGTCCCAAAGCAACGCATAACCGTACTGATCGCGCATTGCGTCGAGCGTCTGGCGAATACACGCGTGGTATGGCGTCCAGTAGGTCTCTACCCGCGCCGATTTTTCCTCGTCGTCGACACCACCGGTTTGGTAAATATTTGCACCATCAAAGGTTTGCTCAGGACACAAACCGGTGACAGCCTGTCCTGGATACAGAACCTCGTCATCCGCGGAACGATTGAGGTCGATCACATAGCGGGAATAGTTGGCGATCAGCATTGTCGCACCGAGATCCGCGGCAAAATCATACAGCTGGGCCACATGCCAGTCGGTGTCGGGCAACGCGCGACCGGCTTCGCTCATGCGCACGCGAATGTCCTCGGGAACATCGCGGCCATCGTGCGGGACGCTGATGAGCAGTGGCTCATTACCTGCCCGGAAACGATAAACGTCGGTCATGTGTGAATGCTGGACAGGATCGACGCTGCGCAATCTGTAAATTCGCCCTGGTCGATACGGGTGGCCACGCGTTGTATGTCGATGGAGAGCGACCGGTCTTCGCCATACGATGGCGAGATTTCCCGCAAACCTGCAATTGCATTTTCAATAATCTCGGAGCTCTTTTTCGGGTGATGAAAATCGATTCCCTGCGCCGCAGCCAGAAGTTCGATTGCGATGATATTTGCGACGTTGTCCAGCATCGCGTGCAACCGTCTTGCTGCAAAGGTCGCCATGCTGACGTGGTCTTCCTGGTTGGCCGACGTCGGCAGGCTGTCCACGCTTGCCGGATGTGCCAGCGATTTGTTCTCGGATGCGAGCGCGGCTGCGGTTACCTGCGCCATCATGAAACCGCTGTTTAGACCGCCATCCTTAACAAGGAATGCCGGCAGTCCGCTCATGTGCGAATCGATCAGCAGGGCAATCCGTCGTTCTGATAGCGCCCCGATCTCGGCGATCGCCAATGCAAGATAGTCCGCGGCAAGCGCGACCGGCTCAGCATGAAAATTGCCACCCGACAGCACGGACTTCGAGTCGGTGAAGACCAGCGGATTGTCCGTTACTGCATTGGCCTCGGTTTCCAGTACCGAGCAGACATGCCGGATAACGTCGAGACAGGCACCCATGACCTGCGGCTGGCAGCGAATCGAATACGGGTCCTGAACTCGCTCGCACTCAATGTGCGAGGCACGAATATCGCTGCCCTGCATCAGCTCCCGCAATACGCTGGCGACGGCGGTCTGCCCGCCGTGCCCGCGCACATTCTGGATGCGCCTGTCGAAAGGCGTGTCGCTGCCCTGGATGGCATCCGACGACATCGCGCCAGCCATCAGACCGGCAGCCATCAGGTTCTCGGCGCGGAAAACCGCTGCCAGAGCCAGCGCCGTGGATACCTGCGTACCATTGAGCAGCGCAAGACCCTCTTTCGGACCGAGCGTGACCGGCTCGAGTCCCGCCTGGGCCAGCGCCTCACTCGCCGGCATGATCGCACCGTTGACGCTCACTTCGCCAAGACCAATCAATGCACCGGCCATATGGGCCAGCGGCGCCAGATCGCCGGATGCACCGACGGAACCCTGCGAAGGAATACAGGGATAAATCTCGTTGTTGATCAGATTGCACAGCGCTTCGACCAGCGCCAGCCGCACGCCGGAAAAGCCTTCCGCCAGCGCAATGACCTTCATCAGCATGATCAAACGGACAATCTCGTTGCCCAGGTTTTCGCCGACGCCGACCGCATGCGAACGCACCAGGTTCTCCTGCAGTTTCGCGAGCTGGTCTGTACCGATGCGCACCTGGGCCAACTGTCCGAAACCGGTATTCAAACCGTAAATTCGTTCACCACCAGCAACAACGTCCTGCACCAGCTCGTTCGATTCGGCGATTCGTATTTGCGCCTCGGCACCGATCGAAACCTGCACAGGCTCCTGCCACGCGTGGCGCAGAACATCGAGCGTCACCAGCTGATTGTCTACTACGAGCTTCATTTTGAACCTCCGTCGCCGATCATGGGCAAGTTCAGGCCGTGCTCTCTCGCACAGTCGATGGCAATTTCGTATCCCGCATCCGCGTGCCGCATGACACCGCTCGCCGGATCGTTCCACAACACGCGCTCGATGCGCCGGCCGGCATCATCGCTGCCGTCGCAGACAATGACGAGTCCCGCGTGCTGGGAATAACCCATGCCGACACCGCCGCCATGGTGCAGCGAAACCCAGGTCGCACCGCCCGCCGTACTTAACAGAGCATTTAACAGCGGCCAGTCCGACACGGCGTCACTGCCGTCACGCATGCTTTCGGTTTCGCGATTCGGACTGGCGACAGAACCGCTGTCGAGGTGATCACGGCCGATGACAACCGGCGCACTGAGCTCGCCGCTTTTCACCATTTCGTTGAACGCCATTCCGAGTCGATGTCGCTGCCCGAGACCAACCCAGCAGATTCGCGCCGGCAGACCCTGAAACTGAATGCGGTCACGCGCTGCATCGAGCCAGTTGTGCAAGTGCTCATCATCAGGAATCAGCTCTTTGACCTTGGCGTCGGTCTTGTAAATATCTTCAGGATCCCCCGACAATGCCGCCCAGCGAAACGGGCCCACGCCCCGGCAAAAAAGCGGACGCACATAGGCAGGAACGAAGCCGGGGAAATCGAAGGCATTCCTGACACCTTCGTCGAAGGCGACCTGGCGAATATTGTTGCCGTAGTCAAAAGTTGGAATGCCCTGTTTCTGGAACTCAAGCATGGCTTTGACGTGCACCGCCATGGACTTGACCGACGCGTCCACAACAGCCTGCGGGTCGCTCTCACGCTTTTCGCGCCACTCCTCGACGGTCCAGCCACTTGGCAGGTAACCGTTCGCCGGATCGTGTGCCGATGTCTGGTCTGTCACGGCATCCGGGCGGATGCCCCGCTTCAGCATTTCCGGCAGGATATCGGCTGCATTGCCCAACAAGCCGACGGAAATCGCCTTCTTGTTTGCAACTGCGTCGTCGATAATGGCCATGGCATCCGTCAAGGTCTCGGCGTGCGTGTCCAGGTAACCGGTTTCGAGTCGCATGTCGATTCGATCACGCTGACACTCAATGGCCAGCATCGACGCGCCGGCCATCGTCGCTGCGAGCGGTTGTGCGCCACCCATACCACCGAGGCCCGCGGTCAGAATCCAGCGGCCTGAGAGATCCCCGTCGTAGTGTTGCCTGCCCATCTCGACGAAGGTCTCGTAAGTACCCTGGACAATGCCCTGGCTACCGATGTAGATCCAGGATCCCGCCGTCATCTGGCCGTACATCATCAGGCCTTTCTTATCGAGTTCGCGAAAGTGATCCCAGTTGGACCAGGCCGGAACCAGGTTCGAATTGGCGATCAGCACACGCGGCGCGTCCCTGTGGGTGCGGAACACGCCGACCGGTTTGCCGGACTGAACGAGGAGTGTTTCATCTTCCTCGAGCTTTCGCAGTGAATCGACAATCGCGTCGAAGCACTCCCAGTTCCGGGCCGCTTTTCCGATACCGCCGTAAACCACCAGGTCGCCGGGCCGCTCGGCCACTTGCGGGTCGAGATTGTTCATCAACATTCGAAGTGGCGCCTCAGTCAGCCAGCTTTTCGCAGACAGCGTCGTACCGGTAGGCGATTTGATAATTCTTGTCATTGTCTCAGGTTCTCCAGGCCAACGATCTCTGTTGACTGCGTTCGTGTTGATCCGGGTGGTGTGTAGTGACCCGTAAGTTCATAGCGACTGCCCGGATGGTGCAGTCGCGAAAAGGTGACCGGCCGGCCTTTCGACCAGGTACGGCGAATTACGATCAGGCAGGCTTCGCCTTTTTCCATGTCGAGGTGCTTGCGCACGGCCTGGTTAGGAATGCCTGCACGTACCGCCTGTTCGGCTTCCTGCAATGGCGCAATGCCGGTCAGGTAGGCACTCGGGGTAATCTCATCAAAGTCCTGCTCCATACAATCCGGGGCAAAACTGCTCAGGATGTGGCGGTCTTCGAGCTGGACAGGCACGTCATTTTCATAGTGCACAAGCAGCAGGTGGAAAACGTCGGTTCCCTGTTCAATGTGCAGTGCCTTGGCAATTTCGCCGCGGGCATGCTGCCTTGAATGCCACATGACGCGGCTGGAATGCCGGTTGCCTCGTCGCGCAATCTCGTCAGCGATGTTTTGCACTTCGAGAAGATCGGATCGCGATCGGTAATCTGAAACAAAGGTGCCACGTCCTGCAACCCGTTCCACGTAACCTTCGTCATTCAGCTCACGCAACGCACGATTCGCCGTCATCCGCGATACACGTTGGGTCTCGACGAGTTCGTTTTCTGAGGGCACGCGATCGGCCGGCTGCAGCTCACCGCTCGAAATTTTCTCAATGATGAAATCCTTGAGTTCCTGGTAGCGTGGTTTTGCGGTGCTCATGCAATCGCTCCTATTCTCGCAACAGCCTCGGCATAGGCCTTGCGTGCGGTGTCGCGCTGCACATGAGTCGCGTCGATCACACACCAGCGACCATTCACCATGACGCGTTCTACCGGCAGCGGAAACCCGGAAAAGACCAGCGCGTCGAGACGCGAGTCATCGCAATGACCGGCAAACATCGGGTCGTCATCGCTGAGCACGACAAAATCGGCTGCTGCCCCGACCTCGATTCTTCCGTTCGCCTGTCCACTTGCCGCCGCACCGCCGTCCAGTACACGCAGGAACAGCTCGCTGCCAACATGGCTGTCGCGTAACGAGGCGACATTGCGAGTCTGGGTTGCCAGGCGTTGCCCGTACTCAAGCCAGCGCAGCTCTTCGAACGGGTTGATCGATACATGGCTGTCCGAGCCAATGGCTATTCGTCCGTCCTGCTTCAGGTATTCGTGCAGCGGAAACAGGCCGTCACCAAGATTCGCTTCGGTACTGGGGCACAACGCAACCACAGCGTTTGTCGCCGCCAATGCCGCGATTTCTTCGCTATTGATATGCGTCGCATGCACCAGGCACCAATTGCCTTTCAGGGCGAAGTTTTCGAGCAACCATTCAACCGGGCGTCGCCCGTAAGCGGCCAGGCACTGGTCGACTTCGGCCTGCTGCTCGGCGATGTGCAAATGCATCGGGATCAGGCTGCTCTCGGCGATCCCGGCAATTGCCTGCAGCGATTCCACGCTCACCGCTCGCAGGCTGTGTGCGCCGATGCCGACCGTCATCGTCGGCCCGGCGCTGGCGACGGCCCGGGCGTGGTGGGCGAGAAACTCGTCAACGGTCTGCGCGAAGCTTCGCTGGTGATCGTCAGGCTCCGGCTTGTTGAACCCGGCCCGCTCATAATGAACCGGGACATAGGTCAGGCGAATACCGCTCTCATCAGCAGCCCGCGCAATCGCCGCGAACATGGTATCGACATCGTCCGGATTCCGTGGATCGCGGTGCAGATAGTGAAATTCGGCGACGCTCGTGTAGCCACTCGCAAGCATTTCGGAATACACCTGCCGGGCGATTGCGGTCAGGGCGTCCGCATCGACGGCGCCTGCCAGCGCGTACATTCTTTCGCGCCAGGTCCAGAAGTTGTCACGTCCTGCCGGTGATCGTTGCTCGGTGTGTCCTGCCAGCGCCCGCTGGAAGGCATGACTGTGCGCATTGCACAGACCGGGAATCAGGAAACCAACCTCCGTATCCCGCTCATCCGCGTCGGCGCCAGTTTCGATCGCGCCGATTTGCCCGTCGCAGACGCTGAGACGAACGTCGTCTTCCCAGCCGGATGCCAGGAGTGCCTTTTTCGCAAATACCGTGGTCATGTCGTCCTCGCCAAGTTGTATATACAGGCTAGACCATGATAACGTCGCGTGCAACTGCTGCCGCTGGAAATTTTATGGCCGACTGGGACCTGCTGCTGACCGACACGCGCTTAGCGACGATGAATCCCGCTTTGCCGGGCTACGGTGCGATTGAGGGAGCAGCCGCGATCGCCATCCGGGACGGGCGAATCGCGTGGCTTGGCAAGCAATCTGAGTTGCCGCGCGGCGACGCCTTGGCGCATCGCTCGCTGGGCGGTTGCTGGATCACGCCTGCGCTGATCGATTGCCACACACACATCGTTTTCGGCGGCGACCGTGCAGAGGAATTCGAGCAGCGCCTTGGCGGCGCCAGCTACGAGGATATTGCGCGTGCCGGCGGCGGCATCATGTCAACGGTTCGGGCAACACGTTCGGCAACGGCCGACGAGCTTTTCGCCGCCGCACTGCCCCGGGTTGAGGCACTGGCCAGCGAGGGCGTTGCGACGGTCGAGATCAAATCGGGATATGGACTCGACATGGACACCGAAATTCGCATGCTCGAAGTTGCACGACGCCTTGGCGATGAATCCTCGGTCGATGTGCGCACGACACTGCTCGCTGCCCACACCGTACCGCCTGAATACAAGAACGATGCCGATGGCTACATCGCATTCATCTGCGATGAAATCCTGCCGCGAGTTGCCCAACGTGGTCTTGCCGATGCCGTGGACGCGTATTGCGAGTCCATCGCATTCAGCGCATCGCAAGTAGCCACCGTGTTCGACAAAGCCGCGGCTCTCGGATTGCCGGTGAAGCTGCACGCGGATCAGCTCAGCAACTGCGGCGGCGCAGCCCTCGCGGCACGGTACAAGGCACTGTCCGCCGATCATCTTGAATACACAACGCCTGCCGGCGTCGATGCCTTGTCGGCGGCGTCATCCGTTGCCGTACTGCTGCCCGGTGCATTTTTGACATTGTCCGAAACCCAGTTACCACCCATCGCTGCGTTTCGCGGCAAGGGCGTCCCGATGGCCGTCGCCACCGACTGCAATCCCGGCACCTCACCGATTTGCTCGCTCAGAACGGCAATGATGCTGGCCGCGCGGCTTTTCAAACTCACGCCCTGTGAATGCCTCGCCGGCGTCACGCGGGAAGCTGCGCGTGCGCTGGGCTTGCTGGACGATCGAGGCACACTCGAAATTGGCAAGCGCGCCGACCTCGCTCTCTGGAACATCGGTCATCCGCGCGACCTCGCTTACTGGTTCGGAACACCACAATTGGCAGAACGCATGACAAGCGGGCACACTACGCGTTCTTGAACGTACATCTGGCCCAACCCCGACGATTCATCATAACGCTCGGCCTCCTGACGGCCGTGGCGGCGTTGACTGTGGATATCAGTTTGCCGGCGATTCCGGCGATGGTCGACGCCTTATCCACTAGCTTGTCGCGCGGACAGCAGATTGTTGGCGTCTTTATGTTCGGCATGGCAATTGGCCAGATCCCTGCCGGACTCGCAGCGGATCGTTTCGGACGACTGCCCATTATCTACGTTGGGATGGGGATCTTTCTCCTAAGCGGCATTGTCGCTGCCGCCTCGAACAACATCGAACTGATGCTCGCCGCGCGACTCGTCCAGGGATTCGGTGCCGCCTCCGCCATCGTTATTTCGCGCGCCATCGTTCGCGATATCTCGAGCGGCCGGGAAGCCGCGCGCCTGATGTCACTGATGACGATGATTTTTACGGCGGTGCCAGTGATTGCGCCGACCATCGGTGCGCTGCTTGTCGCAGGATGGAGCTGGCGGGCACCGTTTATCACCATCATCGTTTGCGGCCTGATACTGCTCTTCGGCATACGCAGCAATCTTGTCGAAACGCATACGCCCGACGCGTCAGAACACCCGCTGCGACAACTGCATGGCAGTTTCCGGGAGTATTTTTCGCATCGCCAGAGCGTGTTTGCGTTGCTGCTGCTGGTGTTGTCGCCCGCGGGCTACATGTCGATTATCGCCGTGTCAGCGGCGCTCACCGTCGAGATTTACGGCTTCTCTATCAGGCAGTACGGATTTATTTTTGCCTGCGCCGGACTGTCGATACTTGCCGGATCAACATTCAACCGCTGGCTCGTGATGCGATTCGACGTGTTGCAGCTGGTCAAGCTTGGTGTCGCACTGATTTTCACGGCGAGCGCACAACTGGTCGTGATTGCCTGGCTCGACGAAGCGCCATTCTGGTGGGTGTGGTCCTGTGTCTGTCTGTACATGTTCACGATCGCCATCCTGATGTCGAACACGACCGTTCTTGCGCTTGATCCTCTGCCCAGGATCGCCGGAGTTGCGTCCTCCATTCTCGGCACTTCACAAAACCTTGTTGGCGCCGGCGGCGCAATGCTCGGAGCATTGATTTATGACGGGTCGGTGCGCAATGCCGTCATCATCATGGCGGCGACGGGCACGATTACCGCCGGAATTTTCCTGATGCACCCTTTGCTGGCACCGGGGCTTCACGCACGGCACAAAGCCGAGTTGGCCAGCGACTAGCGGGTTTCCGTCAGGACGTCGGACAAGGACTTGCGCGATTGTGTCGGCGTTAGTTTCGGATAACCAAACCAGATGAGACCGACAACGAACGCCTCGTCACTGTCGAAACCGATAATCTCGCTGAATCGCGGGTCGCGGGTAATGGGGCCGGTCGTCCACTTGCAGCCGACGCCGGCCTTCCACAGGTACAGCATGAAGTTCTGCACCGCGGCACAGCACGCGGCGTAGTCCTCCTGCTGCAACAGTTCATCCGGGGATTTGCTGCACGTAACGACAAGCCAACCCGGTTTTTCACTCCATCGTTCACGCTTGAATTCGCCGGCTTTCGCGCCCTTGCGTTCGGTGACGATATCGCGGCACAAATCGAGACATTGTTCGATCGACTGCTCGCCCAGATGGTAAAAGTGCCAGGGTTGCGTCACATGATGGTTCGGAGCCCAGGTCGCGATCTCAATGGCTTCATTGATTAGCGCTTTGGGGACGCGGGTGTGCAGAAACAGCTCGATCGTGCGCCGGCCTTGCAGCACTTCCCCGAACTCGCGGAGCGCTTGCGTTTCGTAGCTTGGTGGTCTGTTCTTCACTCGCTACGCTCGATGATCATTGCAATCCCCTGCCCGACACCAATGCACATCGTACAAAGTGCATAACGCCCCGCCGTTCGGCGCAACTGGTAAGCCGCGGTTGTAACCAGCCGTGCGCCGGACATGCCAAGCGGATGGCCGAGTGCAATTGCGCCACCATTGGGATTGACGTGCTCAGCATCGTCGGCAACACCCAGCTGTCGCAATGTCGCAAGACCCTGTGCAGCGAATGCCTCGTTCAGCTCGATGACATCCATCTGATCAATAGTGAGTCCGCACAGAGACAGCACTTTCTGGCTTGCGGGCGCCGGCCCGATGCCCATGATACGAGGTTCGACACCAGCAACGGCCCAGCCGACGATCCGTGCCAAGGGCTTCAGCCCCTGGGTTTTTACCGCTTTCTCGCCCGCGACAAACAGTGCGCAGGCACCATCGTTGATCCCGGATGCATTGCCCGCCGTAATCGTGCCGTCTTCTCGAACGATCGGCCGCAACTTTTGCAATCCCTCGATGGTCGATCCAGCTCGCGGGTGCTCGTCGGCATCAAACGTCACCGGTTCGCCGCGAGCTTGCGAAACCTGGACCGCAACGATCTCATCGTCAAACAGGCCCGCATTTGCAGCAGCCTCTGCGCGGGTCTGACTGCGCAAGGCCATCGCGTCCTGGTCGTCTCGCGAGACACCGAAATCCGCGGCAACGTTCTCCGCGGTTTCGGCCATCGAATCGACGCCGTACTGTGCTTCCAGATTTTTATTAACGAAACGCCAGCCCAGGGTTGTGTCGTACAACTCGGTATTGCGGCCAAATGCCGCACTTTGCTTCGGCATCACGAACGGTGCACGCGACATGGATTCTACGCCACCGGCTATCGCGAGCTGAATCGTGCCGGCCATGATACTGTCAGCCACGTTACCAATGGCGTTCATTCCCGATCCGCACAGGCGGTTGACGGTTGCCGCCGCGACTTGTACCGGCAGCCCGGCAAGCAGCGCCGACATCCGAGCGACATTTCGATTGTCTTCACCCGCCTGGTTCGCACAGCCGTAAACCAGGTCGTCAATCGCCCCGGCATCGACGCCGGGATTTCGCCGCAGCAATTCTGCAA
>JAUHYO010000058.1 GCA_030426325.1 Gammaproteobacteria bacterium
AAGAAGGCGAGCCCGAGCAGGCCGCGCCCGAGGAGCTCGCGGAACAGCAGCTCCGAGCGGTCCGCGGCGCGGCCATCGGTGTGCACGACCTCGATGCCCATGAGGCGCATGCCGAGGGTGGCCCGGAACGCGGCGAGGGGGAGCACGTTGACCACGAGCACCGCGGCCACCGCGCCGACCATCGGGAGTGCGAGCCCGCCCAGCCACAGGGGGCCGAGCGCGATGGCGAAGCCGACGGCCCCGAGCACGGCGAGGTCGATGACGCCGGCGACGAAGCGCTGGCCGAGGTCTGCGGGGGTCCAGGCGGCGGGTACGTCGGTCACAGGGGACATTCTACGCGCGGTCGGCCCGAGATCTGCCTCGCAGATCGCGATCACTTCAGCGAAGTGATGACCAGAAGCCACCGCACTCGGCCTCGGAGCAGATCACCTGGGTCTGGACCTCCCCGAGCACGCAGACGCGGATGTTCAAGGCGGCAGTGATGGGTGCCGGCGTGGCGAACCTGACGTCGGACCACGGCGCGGGGGACATCCCCGCATACAACCCGCTGATTCATCCGGGGCGTCATTTTTCGAGGCATCGAAAGTACGGGCGTCGGACTCGGCAGTTTCGTCATGAAATCTGCCCATCTCGAGTTCAACGGTCGGGTCATCATCGGCGACTAACTCATTGATATTGTTGTTTTCATTAGCCATGGACTAATAGTAGCACGCAATATCCTTGCCGCCAGACTTCGCCGCAAATTTATTCGGCTTTACGTCAAATGCGCCTAGTCGCAGTTGACCGTCCGACCGGCGGCCCAGGCCCGGATCTCTTCAATTCGCTCACGCATGACGACCGACAATGGGCGGGTTTGCAGAATCTCGGACTCGATATGGGCATTCGACAAAGGCTGGTCCTGAGCATGGGCGGAATACAGTGCTGAGACCACAGCCTGTTCAATTTCGGCACCCGAGAATCCGGCCATCGAATCAGCCAGGGCTTCGATGTCAAAGTTCCCCAGCGGCTGCTTCCGCCGCGTCAGGTGAATCGCCAGAATCGATGCCCGAATGTCCTGACTCGGCAGGTCGACAAAAAAGATCTCATCAAATCGACCTTTGCGGACGAGTTCCGGCGGCATTGCAGTGATGTCATTGGCGGTCGCAACGACGAAAACATGGCTTTTCTTTTCGGCCATCCACGTCAAAAAGGTGCCCAGGACGCGCTGCGTCGTTCCGGTTTCACCACCACGACCGGCGATTCCTTTTTCGATCTCGTCAATCCACAAAACGCAGGGTGCCATTACATCCGCGGTGTTCAGGGATTCGCGGAGTTTTCTCTCGGTTTCGCCGTGGTACTTGTCGTAGATCGTCGCAAAATCCAGGCGCAGCAGCGGAACCCCAAAAATTGCGGATGTTGCTTTGGCCGCCAGGCTTTTTCCGCAACCCTGAATACCGATCAGCAGCACGCCTTTTGGCGGATCCAGGTGCGCGGCACTTGAGTCCCTGCGAAATGCGGGGCGACGCTGCGTCAACCAGCCTTTGAGTTTCGTCAGGCCGCCGATGTCGCCGAACGTCGCTGTATCGTATTCAAACTGCAATGCGCCGCCGCGATTCAGCAGTTCGTATTTGGCCTGCATTACCTGAGGCAGGTCACTCCTGGTTAGCGCGCCGTCCACGTATATGGCGTTTCGAGCGAGGCGGGTGGTGTCTGCATAACTGAGACCTGACAGGTTCTGGACAAGCAGCTTGTGCGCCTTGGGATCGATTTGTACCTTCTTGCCGGGATGCTCCGCGTCATATTCTGCGATGGCTTTTTGCACGATTCGGCCCCGTTCGCCGGCGTTGGGCAATGCCATGTCAAACCGGGCACAAAAGCCCTCAAGTTCTTGCGGGACCGTTACCTTGTGACTGATCAAAACGAGCTGGCGTTCGACGTCCTGGAAGCGGATGCAGATATCCTTCAGCAGTCGGACATTGACCGGGTCTTCGAGGAACGGATGAAAGTCCAGTAGTACGTACAGGCCTGGCTTGTTGACGGCGCGAATGTGTTTCAGTACATCCGTGGGTTCCGAGTTGAGCGTTTGCGGTTCCAGCGCAATATCCAGGCGTTGCAGTCCGTCGGTAATCGTCCATCGAAATATTGGCACGTAGTTGGTCGTTGCGCGCCGAAGCGTGATCGATTGCAGCAATTGCAGCATTCGCGCCTCATCCTGAGACTCAATGACAACTATCGGCGTTCTTGATCGCAGTACCAGCTCGAGATCGTGGCTTCCGTCCATAGAGTTACCTAGGCTTCCTCGTTAGCGGCAAAATTCTCGCAGCCGGGCAGTTCATCGGCTTGCAATGTTTTCGATGGCCTTTTCAGAATGTCTTCGACTGTGCGTTGCAGTGCAAGCAGCGTGACTTTTTTCTCACTGCGGGCCAGTTTATCAACGACATTGTCGAGGCTGTATTTCCCTTTGGATGATTTCTTAATTTCTTCATCCAGGTTTCTGAACTTTATAACGGCTGCCGCCGTAGTGGCGCCACTCGAACTCTCACCACACAAGCTTGATGCAGTTTCCGCCCACTCGACCTGATCCTCCAGCGCGCGATGGTATCGGCGGGTCGTGATCGCGCCACCGCGATGCAGCAGTTCAAGGCTGTAGTATTCCGCGAGACCTTCGGCAATCCAGTCGTATCCGTTGGCACCACGAATGCCAAGAATCACGTGGAATACTTCATGGACCAATGTGCTTGTTGCGTTCTCGCTAATCAGCGGTCGGTCTGCGTGGATATACAGCGAGCGAGGTCCGGACAGGCCGCCGCGCCACATTGGGTCGCCGGCACTGACGATTGTCAGGCGCTCATCGACAGCGGGTGTAATTGCTGTGAGCTCCGGCAGCGTCCAGTTCAGCAAGGCGAACATGTCCATCCTGCGGGCAGCCTCACCCTGTGGTGCCGCAATCGCGATTCGGATGCCGGCAATGGTTTCGCGACGGACGCCGAGATCCCCTAGCGCGATCCAGCCGGACGGCTGGACAAACCGGCGAGCGTTGCCGGTCACTTCAATGGGGTCCTCAAGCGATGAATATTCGCTTACCGCCGACCAGCCCTTTGGCAAGTCAAATTCCAGCGTGGTGCGCGCACTTGCGCCTTTCAGGGTGCGGGTTTTGGCGCGTGGAATCAGGTCTTCGGCCCTGAAAATACCCCAGTCTGCACGCATCAGCGCGTCGTAGCCGTTGCGGCCCCGTTTTTTTGACGGCTCCACTCGCCAGCCAATCTGCCCACCTCGACGGTCCGGCTGCCACGTGACTTTTGACGCATCGACGGAAAGCGCACCGTCAGCGACGATGTCCGACAGGCGTTTCGTATCAATACTGAATTCGACGGCACGCAGCTGCCCCCGTGTCTGTCGTACGCGCATTGTCACGTCGACTGCGTTTTCGGCAGGGCGCGGGGTCAGCGTGTAGTGGACGGCATAGCTTGAAGCTGTTGCACCTTCCTCGGCCTCCGAAGCCGGCGCTCCGCACGCGGCACAAGCGGTAATTAGCCCGAGAATTATAGATCCTGAGAAGCAGTTCATACAGAATTCAGGTCCTGTCGGTTAAGGTGATTGCAGATCGGGTCCATTGAGTTCGGGATGATAACGCAGCCAGCGCCTAATATTCGGAGATTTTCCTTAACAATCACGATGTTGGGGGTACTTTCAGGCTGCGCATCGAGTCCGCCCCAGCCATCCGAGCGACAGGCAGACAACCCCGCGAGAAGCGCGCCCGCACCGCAGCGTGAAACGGTTGGTGAGCGTGCTGCGGCCGTTGCATTGAGCCAGGTTGGTGTGCCGTATCGCTATGGCGGTTCGAGTACGGCCGGGTTCGACTGCAGCGGGTTGGTCCATTATTCGTATCGCAAGGCTGGCAAGTCGGTACCACGCACCACTGGGCAACTTTGGGCTGCAGCAACCACAGTCGACTTTAGTCAATTGGAGCAAGGCGATCTGCTGTTCTTCAAGGTGGAGGGCAAGATGTCACATGTTGGCCTCTACCTGGGCGAGCAACAGTTCGTGCATGCGCCGTCCTCGGGCCGAACGGTGGCCGTTGAGAGCCTCGAATCGCCTTTCTACGCCGCGGCGCTTCTTCGCGCGGGCAGGCCCTGATCCCTAGACCTGTTCGTCGCTCACGATAAACAGTTTGAGTTGCTTGGCGAGACCATTGCAGGCTTTCGACTGCGTCCGGGCGATGAGCGGAATCGGCACGACCAGCGCCGGCAGGAAGGAAGTTCCGTTAAAGTCTGCGGTCACTGTCCCGGCAGCTTCTGAATCGTCAAGGTCCCAGATCGAGGCTTCGTAGGCTGCGGCATCCTGCCACCAGGCGAACCCAAAGCAGCCGCCACCACCGGGACCTGCAGCACAGGAGAGACTGCCGCCCTGCGTTACTCGCGACGTGTCGCCGTCAAGCCAGACGATGTATCGAACGCCCATGTCCTTCACGGCCTTGGGGACTCCGGGTCGGGCCATGAGCTGGTCGAGTCCTTTCGTGTCCGCAGGAGCGGTACGCGGCTCAAACCACGGGAACAGGTTGTCGACAAACTTTTGATTGGGAATGACGTTGAGGGCACCTTTGCCGCTGCCCAGCGCTTTTTCGACGCAGCGAATGTAGTCGGCTTCGGTTTCGTTGCCCTGGTGGTAGCTTTTCGCCATCACGACCACTGTTTCCCCTTCAAGCAGGCCCGTGGTTTCTTCGCGCTCGTCTTCGAGACGTGCGGTAACGCAGCCGCTCAGGGCAAGGGCCAGTATTGGTGTCAGGATTCTATTCGCGAGCATCGTCAATACCTCCGATAGCGAAAATGCTTGCAGGTCTCGCCGAGTATTCGGGTGCGTCGGCATCTGCTACTTGCTGCGATCCCAGGCCGCTGACATCCATCGGACCATCGGCCAGTGCGCTTATTTTGGTCGATTTGTTCATCTGAAGCAAAATCAGCGCAGCTGCATCGCGCATGGCGAGAACAGCGGCTCGTTGCAGCGATTTGGTACCGCCCAGACCCTCCTTCTGGCTTTTCCCGTACGCGCTAACAGTCCAGGTCGATGCGTTGTTTCCGACGCTGTCGAAGATCTGCATGCGGTAGCGTATCCACACCGCAAACGCGTCCGTTTTGCTCTGGTTGGGGACGGAAAACTCAAAGCCTTCGATCTGAGGTTCTACCAGGGCATCGAATTTGTAATCGAGCGCATTGTCATCCGGACCCAGGATAATTACGTTTTCGAACATGTAGCCAAACAGCTGCTCAAAGAACGAGGCATTGGCACGCCCGAGATTGATCGTCCAGGTTTCCCGTCCGAGGACATTCTCTTCATGTACAAAATTGTTGAATTCCTCCGGAATGCGAAGCGCAACATCCATCGGCAACTTGTCGATATGCGGCTTGGGAATTGTCGGTTCTTCGACTATGACATTTGATGCGCATCCCGCCGCGAAGAGTGACAACAGGACGAGGCTGGATCTGAGGTTAATCGATGCAATCAAGTGGTCGGAACCCAGGCATGGTTTAGAAGTGACTGCTATATCAGAGCATCTCCGGGCCACAGAGTTCCACGGAAATCCAACAATCGCAGGCCGTCGCCACTTTAGATTGGTGCTCTGGCAAGTGCAAATGATTATGCGGTTCAAGATTGTCCTGAATATCGGTATAAATGCCGTTCCAGAAAGATTGCCTGCCAAAGCGGTTTCCAGTTCATGGCCAGACCCAAAATTCTCGTATTCCAACATGTTCCCTATGAGCCACTGGGCACATTGGACCCGCTACTGAAAGCTGCGGGCTTTCGAATTCGATACGTCAATTTTGGCAGGGAGCCGGAATCGCGACCGCGGCTGGATGCCTACGAAGCGTTGATTGTGCTCGGTGGCCCGATGAATTCGGATCAGATTGATTCGTATCCCAACCTTTTGACCGAAGTAGAAATCATTCACGAGGCTGTTGCCAGGAACAAATCGGTTCTGGGGATTTGTCTGGGCGCCCAGCTGCTCGCCAAAGCGCTGGGTGGGTCAGTCGCCCGGAACCCAACGCGGGAAATTGGCTGGTGCGATGTCGAGATGACCGATGCAGGTCGCAACGACCCGGTGCTGGAGACCTTCGCGCCGACACAACGGGTATTTCAATGGCACGAAGATGGCATCAATATGCCGCCGTCGGCGGTACACCTGGCGTCGTCCGATGCGAGTCATGTTCAGGCGTTCCGCTACGGAGATCACGCCTATGGATTCCAGTTTCATCTTGAAGTCGATCGCTCGCTGATCGAGCGCTGGCTGACGGTTCCGGCCAACCAGCCAACCCTCAAAGACGAAGCAGGGCGGATCGACCCGGCAGACATTCGCTTGCAGACCGAGGGTGAAATCGCCGCGCTGGAATCATTGAGCCGCGATACATTTTCACGCTGGATAGATCGATTTGAAATCGGACCACGGCGCAGGTTGTTACCGTCGCGTTAACTGTGGGTCGAGCTGATCGCTCAGGCGAAATTGCGCCATTCCAGCGGTGGCTCCTGCATCAGTGCAACCTGTTCACGTAGCGCGAGTATGTGGTCATCCCAATATCGTGCACTGTCAAACCACGGAAACGCGACCTTGAACGCAGGATCATCCCAGCGGCGGGCCAGCCATGCGGCATAGTGCATGATGCGCAGGCTGCGAAGCGCTTCAATCAGGTTCAGTTCGAGCGCATCAAATTGCCGGAACGACTGGTATCCCTCAAGCAGGGCTTCGAGTTGCGGCGTTTGTTCGTGACGATCGCCCGACAGGAACATCCAGAGGTCCTGCACAGCGGGTCCGTGTCGGCAGTCGTCAAGATCGACAATGTGTAAGCGATCGTCGTTGACCAGGACGTTGCCGGGGTGAAAGTCGCCGTGCAGGCGAATCTCGCGTGTACGACCCGCCCGGTCGAAACAGGCTTCGACACCATCGAGAACCAGTTCAGCAATACCTTCATAGGCATCGCGATTGTCACTCGGCATGAAGTCGTTCTCGAGCAGGAAATCGACCGACTTGACGCCGTAGCTGTCGATATCGATGCGGGGCCGGTGCTGGAAGGATTCCTGCTCTCCTACAAGGTGAATACGTGCGACCAGGCGGCCCAGTTGTGTCAATAATGCGTAGTCATCGAGATCGGGTGCGCGACCGCCGCGGCAGGGAAATACGGCCAGACGATAGTGACCCGCGTGCTTGAGCGTGCTGCCTTCGATTTCAATCGGAGGTACGACCGGGATCTCCTGCTCCGCAAGACTGATTGAAAACGCGTGTTCTTCGAGTATCGCGTCGTCGGACCAGCGCATAGGTCGGTAGAACTTGGCTACGACTGGGCGATCATCTTCGATTCCAATCTGGTAGCCCCGATTCTCATAGCTGTTCAAGGCCAGGAAGTGACCGTCGCACTCGAACCCCAACTCGTCCAGCGTTGCGACGATGTCTTCCGGTTTCAGGTCGGCAAATGCCAGTGTTGCCGGATCACCCGTCACGAGGCTTTCAGTCGTGACTCACGCTTGCGTTCAACTTCGGTCAGATTCTTTTTCCTGAGACGCAAATTGCTTGGCGTCACTTCGAGTAATTCGTCGTCATCCAGGAACTCAAGCGCCTGCTCCAGTGAATAACGCAGTGGCGGCGTCAAAATCAGGTTTTCGTCGGTACCGGCAGCCCGGATATTCGTCAGCTGCTTCGCCTTGGTCGGATTGACTACGAGGTCATTCTGACGCTTGTGGATGCCGATGATCATTCCTTCGTAAACCGGCGCGCCATGTCCGACAAACAATTTGCCGCGTTCCTGCAGGTTGAAGAGCGCATAGGCCAGTGCCTTGCCTTGCACCATTGAAACCAGCGTACCGTTCGAACGTTGTGCAATGGCGCCGGGTATACGCGGCGCGTATTTGTCCAGCACGTGATAGATAAGGCCGGTACCCGAAGTCGCCGTCAGATACTCGGTTCGAAAGCCAATCAATCCACGAGTTGGAATCTTGTAGTCCAGCCGGATTCGCCCTTTGCCGTCCGGCAACATGTCCTGCAGTTCGCCCTTGCGCTCGGCCAGGCGTGTCATCACGCCACCCTGGTAGGTTTCCTCGAAGTCGACCGTCAACTGCTCCCAGGGCTCATGTTCGACTCCGTCAATTTCTCGCATGATGACTTCCGGTCGCGATACCGCGAGTTCGAATCCCTCCCGACGCATTGTCTCCACCAGCACGGACAAGTGAAGTTCGCCTCGACCGGACACTCGAAACTTATCCGGATCGCTGGTGTTCTCGACGCGCAAAGCGACGTTGTGCAAGAGCTCCTGTTCAAGACGCTCTCGAATTTGCCGGCTTGTAAGGTACTTTCCATCCTGACCGGCAAACGGCGATTTATTGACCTGGAATGTCATGCTGACGGTCGGTTTATCAACAGTCAGCGGGGGCAGGGGCTCCTCGTGTTCGCGGTCGCACAGTGTGTCCGAAATATGCAGTTTTTCGATGCCACTGAAGACGACGATGTCGCCGGCACTGGCCAAGTCGACCCGCTGCCGCTTCAAACCGTCGAAACCAAAGAGTTCCAGAACGCGTCCTTTTCGAGCGCTACGATCGGGTGCAACGATACTGACCGGCGAGTTCGTCGCCACAGTGCCGCGACTGATGCGGCCGATTCCCAGCAGGCCAACATAGGTGTCGTAGTCAAGGCTCGAGACCTGCAACTGCAGCGGACCGTCGGGATCGACATCTGGGTGCGGTACGTGCTTGACGATGGTCTCAAACAGCGGATTCATATTGCCGTCTCGAGCATTGGAGTCTTCGCTCGCAAATCCCTCAAGTGCAGACGCGTAGATGATTGGAAAGTCGAGTTGCTCATCGGTTGCGCCGAGACGATCAAAAAGGTCGAAAGTCTGGTTAATCACCCAATCCGGGCGCGCACCATCGCGATCGATTTTATTGACGACAACAACAGGAATTAATCCTTGCGCAAAAGCCTTCTCGGTCACAAATCGTGTTTGCGGCATCGGGCCTTCGACGGCGTCGACCAGCAACAACACGCTGTCGACCATCGACAGCACTCGCTCAACTTCGCCACCGAAGTCGGCATGCCCGGGCGTGTCCACGATATTGATGCGGTAGTCATTCCACAGGACGGAAGTGTTTTTTGAGAGAATCGTAATTCCCCGTTCCCGTTCAAGGTCATTTGAATCCATGACTCGATCTGGGACGGCAGCTCTCGGTCCGAGCGTGCCGGATTGCTGCAGCAACTGATCGACAAGCGTGGTCTTGCCGTGGTCGACATGGGCGATAATCGCAATATTGCGTAGTTTTTGGAGTTGGGACATTGGGGTGGGCTCTTTTGGCAGGCGCGGATTATAGTGATCCGAATCGAGAATTGATATGGCACACTAGGCTCCATGAAGAAATGGCGGAATGTGTGGGGCTCAGCCTCATTGCTGGGGGTACTCTTGGGGGCTTGTAACCAATCTGGCGCAGATTTCGATCTTGACGTCTATCGTGCCGAGATCATGGATTGGCGCGCCTATCGCCTCGGCCTGCTACTTGAGCCGGAAGGCTACCTGAACCAAACCGGACTCTACTGGCTGGAGCCGGGCACCTACAGCTTCGGAACCGGCCCGGACAGTGACGTCGTATTTGCCGGCGAGGGCGCCGATCAAATAGGTAAGTTCGTGGTGGACGAAAGTGGTGTGACTATGTCGGTCGATGACGGCATTGATGTCCGCCACAACGGCCTGCCGGTAACAGAAATTGCCATGGTGCCAGACACTGGCGAAAACCCTGTCGCGGTGACTCACGCATCGCTGGGCTGGATGGCCGTCGAGCGGGAAGGGCGTTACGCCATCCGGCTCCGTGACTTCGAGCTTCCTTTTGTAAAAAGCTTCGGGCCGTTGCCGTATTTCGATATCGATCCTGCTTTTCGTGTTCAGGCCAGGTTGCATCGTTATCCCACGCCAATTATTTCCAGCGGCGAAACTGTCATTGAGGGCCTTGAGTATCGGCCGGAGTCGCCTGGCCGGGTCCGGTTCGCAATCGACGGTCAGGAATTTGAATTGGAAGCATTCACCGCTGGCGACCGTCTGTTTTATGTGTTCGGTGACGAAACCAACCGGGATAAGACCTACGGAGCGGGACGCTTTTTGTATTCAGCGATGCCAGGCGAGGACGGGATGTTGATTCTCGATTTTAATCAGGCCTACAGCCCGCCCTGTGCGTTTAACGATTATTCGACATGCCCGGTTGCATCACCGGGGAACCGCTTGCCCATTCGCATAGAGGCGGGTGAAATCTATGATCCTGCGCTGCACTACTCACCTGGCCATTAGTCGCACAATTCGAATGTAAGCCCGGCATTATTCTTAAGTCTTGTGATCAACGCTTCAGGCATTGCGGAAGCGGGTGTCCAAACGCCGCCACCGGTCGAGAGGTCGTCTTTCGCAAGGCATACCGCACATTCGCTGAGCATCTTGCTGGTCGACCCGTAACCGGGGTCCTGGTCACCGGCGATCTTGCCGCGAATTGTTGAGCCGTCCGCAAAGACGCCATGTTGCATCAGGTTGAAGAAGCCCTCCTGCTGCAGTTTGCGGTCAGGGCCTTCGCCCGGCTTGGCAAGCACGTATCGCTGCAGCAACTTTCGTGTGCCGCGGAACGAGGCAAGGAACACGATGCTGCCGAGCCCCAGTGTCATTACGGTGCCTTTTAACCACCCCATGAACCCGCGGCCGGTCGCAACCGATTCGTCGTAGCGAAAATCCTTGCCGTAGGGATAGCCGGCCAGTGCGTGACTGCGTCGGACGACCTTTGTGTTCACACCGGCCATGACAAATGGCGCAGTCCAGGTGCCGACGTCCTCACGGTAGAGCACCTTTTTCTGATCGCGTTTATCCGGCCCCTCGCGTTGACCTTCCGGATTCAGGCTGTATGGGTGAACCAGAATCCTGGCAATGTCGCGGTTGGCGCGGCTCTCCTTGATCAGGTTCATCATGCTCGCCAGGGTGCCGCCACTCGCGGTACCTTTTGTGGCTTTCACGATCATGCTCATCGATTGGCAGTACTGACCCGTTTTCTCAAAAGCCGCCTGTTGCAGGAACCAGACGCCGATGTCCATCGGTACCGAGTCAAAACCGCAGCAATGCACGATCCTGGCACCAGTCAGTTTCGCCTGATCGTGATAGGTATCGATCATTTCCCGAATCCAGTGGACTTCGCCGGCGAGATCGCAGTAATGAGTGCCGGTCCGGACGCAGGCTTCGACCAGGTCGGACCCGTACAAAGCATAGGGACCAACCGCCGTCAGGACGACACGTGTGCGTGCGGCCAGTTCGGACAGCGCTTCTTTGTCAAAGCTGTCAGCAACGAGAATTTCCAGTTGCGCGGCTTCCTCACCCAGTTGCTGGCGTACGGATTCCAGCTTTGTCCTGTCGCGTCCCGCGATTGCCCAGCGCAGGTCCCGGCCGACACCGTATTGGGTCAAAAGATATTCGGCGACCAGCACGCCGGTAAAACCGGACGCGCCCTGAACGATGACATCGAACTCGCGATGTACGCTGTTTTCAGCGTTCAATGTGCATCTCCAGTAGCGCGACTTCTTTTTCGCCGTTATCGACTTCCTGTGTGCCGACCTGGCGGAATCCCATTCGTTGGTGAAATTTCATTGAACCCTCGTTGGCAGGCCGGATGTTCACTTCGCAGGTCATGACATTGACATCGGCCTGTGATGCGGCGAACTCGGTGTACAGGGCCTCGGCCACGCCACGCCGGCGTGCCCAGTCTGCAACGACAATACGGTCAACGTAGGCGAAATCGTCGTAATGCTCGCAGAACCACCGGTAGTTGAGGCTCTTGTATTCAGTACCGGGCCTGAGACCGATCATAAACCCCGCCAGGCGCGCATCGATTTTTACGGTGTGGGCGAAGCTCGCGTTGTTGCGAAACCAGGCCAGTTCGTCAAGGCCGATGCGGTTAACGTGTGGAACCGCGGCGCTGTTCAGTGACAGGACCGCCGTCATATCGACTTCTGTTATTGGAGAAATTTGCATGGACACAGTGTATGTCTATGGTATGGTAACGCCAAGACGGCATGCAGCTCGAGCCTAGACTCCTGCAACCAAATCGACCGTCAAAGTCGCTCCTTTACTCGTCTTCGCCATTGAAATGATACCCGCGATCCTAGATTGCGGGTTCACTCGTTTGTGAACGGCAACACTGTTGGCGCCCGCCACTTGCGTATCATTTTGCTGCTTATTCTCAGGACAGACCCATGAAAAAAATATTCGGACGTGTATTTGCGCTAGTCACCGCCACCCTGGTATTCACTGCCGCCGTTCAGGCAGCCTCCCGAAATTCCGCCAACCTTTTGCAATATGTCCCGTCAGATGCGCCCTATGTAGTTGCATCGACAGAGCCAATGCCTGCAAAGGTTTTGGACAAGCTTGAGCCCAAGGTTGATGAAATTCTCAAAGCGTATCAGCGTGTGCTGCGCCACATCATGGCCGAACAGCTGG
>JAUHYO010000059.1 GCA_030426325.1 Gammaproteobacteria bacterium
CTGGCGAAGGAATCGGCGCACGGCACCGGCCGTCGGCGCCACTGGCGTACCGAGATTGACGACGAGTACGCCGGTGGCCGTGGCTTGACCGTGTTCGAATTGCGGCGTTGTTTCGTAGCTCGGCATAGTCTCGTCGGCCGGTACCTGTCGAATCTAACCCTACTGCATCGAATCCTCGCGCGCCAGTGAAAGCGTCTATAATCGCTTGTCTTAATTGATAATTATCCAAGAGAATAAGCTATGAATCCCAGGCCCGAGTCCGATTTGCCCAGAGTATCGCGCTGGACCCTGATTCGAGATCTCGGTGTATTTCAGGTCAAGTTGCTGGTTGATGGCCTGCGTGACCTGTTGTTGGTGCCGGTCAGCCTGGTTGCCGGAGTTGCCGGCATCCTGTCCGGGAAAGACGGCAACCCGGGGCCACAGTTCTATCATGTCCTGGAATGGGGCAGGCAGTCAGAACACTGGATTGACCTGTTCGGAGCGCTAAAAAATTCGCCCGAACAAGAAAGCATTCCGACGCCATTCACTGAACAGGGAATGGATTCGATTGTTGAGCGCTTTGAGGATTTTGTTGTCTCTGAGTACAAGCGCGGCGGTGTGACCGCGCAGGCCAAAGAACAGCTCGACAAGCTACTTCGAAATATTCGGCGCACCGCACCGAAATAGAAAGGCTAATTGGCTCAGGCCGCTTCCATGATTGCGGAGACGCCCATCCCGCCGGCGGTGCAAACAGAGATCAGGCCACGACCCGAGCCTTTCTCCTGCAGCAACTTGGCCAGGGTGCCGATGATGCGTGCACCGGTGGCAGCAAACGGGTGACCCACAGCAATGCTGCCGCCCTTAACGTTGAGTCTGGACAGGTCGATCGGCCCCATCGCCGAATTGCGCCCGAGTCTCTTGCGGCAGAATTCGTCCGACTGCCAGGCCTTCAGAGTAGCGATGGTTTGCGCCGCAAACGCCTCATGAATTTCGTAAAAGTCAAAATCCTGCAATGAGAGGTTGGCTTGCTTCAACATGTCGGAGACGGCGTAAGCCGGCGCCATTAGCAGGCCCTCATCGTTAATGAAGTTGACGGCGGCCGCTTTACCGAACGTGAGATAGGCCATGACAGGCAGGTTTTTCATCCGTGCCCAGTCTTCCGACGCGAGGCAAACTGCCGCGGCACCGTCTGTCAGCGGCGTGCTGTTTCCCGCTGTCATGGTGCCTTCTTCGCTCCTGTCAAAAACCGGCTTCAACGCCGAGAGTTTCTCAAAGGTCGTATCGCGCCGAATATTATTGTCTTCTTCACAGTCGAGAAAAGGCACGACCAGATCGTCGTACCAGCCGGCGTCGTAAGCACCGGCCGCTTTGATGTGGCTCGACAATGCCAGCTGATCCTGGTGTTCACGTTGCACATCCCACTGCTTCGCCGTGATCTCCATGCTCTCGCCCATGGACAATCCGGTGCGGGGCTCCTTCACGCCCGGAAATACAGGTTTGAAATGACCGGGGCGAATGCGGAACATGTTCTTGATGCGGTCCAGCGCCGAACGCGATCCATGGATATCCATAAGAATCCGTCGGTATTCGTCGGGATAAACAACCGGCGCGTCGCTGACGGTGTCAGTCCCGCCGGCGATGCCGGCCTCGATCTGGCCCAATGCAATTTTGTTGGCGATCAGTATTGCGGCTTCGAGGCTCGTACCGCAGGCGCGCTGCAGGTCAATTGCCGGAGTCCGCAATGACAGTCCCGAGTCGATAACGCTTTCGCGAGCAAGGTTCCAGTCACTGGAGTGCTTGATAACAGCACCGAGCGCAACTTCTCCCAATGTCTGTCCTTTCAGGTCGAGCTTGGTAACGAGCCCGTCGAGGGCGGCGACCATCAGGTCCTGATTGGAGCAATGCCGATACACCGAATGCGAGCGGCAGAACGGAATTCGTGATCCTCCGACTACAGCAACGCGTATTGCTCGTCCGTCGTGCAACATACCAGGCTCCAGTTTCGTGTTGTTTTTGCGCGCCTGAACTTTACACCATTCATAGACATCACCGTAAGTTAAGATGCGCCGATGACCAATTTCAACGCAAGCGAAATTAAAGCGCAAGCCAAAGCATTATTGCGCCTGGGCGGTCCATTGATGGTCAACAATCTCGCTGTTGCCGGCATGCAGTTTGCCGATGCCGTAATGGCTGGAAGCCTTGGAGCCCGGGAGCTTGCTGCGGTTGCCGTTGGCGGTAGCTTCTGGTTCCTGGGCTTCTCAGTCTGCCTCGGAATTCTGATGGCGATCTCGCCGATTGTTTCCAGACACTTCGGCGCGAGGAACTTCGACCTGATCGGGCGCTATACACGGCAGGGCCTGTATCTCGCGGTGTTGCTGGGCGTCCCGGTGATCCTGATCGGGCAGTTTGCTGCACCGGCTTTGCTGACTGCGTTCGGGATCGATCCTGAGTTCCGCGATCTGACGGCCGGATACGTCGGTGCGATTACTTTTGGAGCGCCCGGGATTTTCGCGTTCCTGGCGCTACGTTTCACGACAGAGGGGATTGGTCATACGCGCCCGATCATGTACACGTCGGTGTTCGCCCTGGTCTGTAATGTCTTTCTGAACTACGTTTTGATGTTCGGACACTTCGGTGCGCCGGCGCTCGGTGCTGTCGGTTGTGGCTGGGCGAGCGCGATTTCGATGTGGGTCGTCATGCTGACCCTGGCGGCCTACATGATTTTTAATACGCGCTATCGCAAATTTCATTTGTTCTCGAGACTGGCACCGCTGCGCTTGTCGGCGTTCAGGGAAATCTTTTCACTGGGGTTGCCGATCGCGGTCACGATTACCGCAGAGGCCGGTTTGTTTTCGGCAGTGTCAATTTTAATGGGTACACGCGGTACCAATATCACCGCAGCGCATCAGATAGCGATAAGCTTCGCGTCAACCACGTTCATGATTCCGCTTGCATTGAGTGCCGCGATAACAATCCTGGTCGGGCAGATGATCGGTGCCGGGCGAATGCGCGATGCCAGGATGGCCGGCATCGTCGGCATACTCATGTGTGCTGCATTCATGACCTTGTCGGCCATCTTCATGCTGATCTTCCGCGACGCCGTGGTCGCCATGTATACGTCGGATACTGCGGTGACCGGCATCGCGATCAGCCTGCTGCTAATGGCTGCGATTTTCCAGATAGCCGATGGCGTACAGATTGGAGCAGCCGGCGCCTTGCGCGGCTACAAGGACACCAGTGTGCCGATGGTCATCAATGTATTCGCGTTCTGGGTACTTGCGTTTCCGCTTGCTTACCTCGCCGCGATCACCTGCCAGGCAGCTCCAAACTATGTCTGGGGCGGATTTATCGTTGGTCTGGGTGTCGCGGCGACTCTGCTGACCTGGCGGTACAACCGGCTGTCCCGGCGCTCACTAAGCGCAGCCTGAGCGCGGTCAACCCTGGCCGAAATCCGGACTGTCGCCGGCGAGATATTCCGCCTCTTCCGGAGTGTTTTCACGACCGAGGAGTTTATTTCGATGCGGGAAGCGGCCAAATTGATCGATGATGTCTTTGTGCAGTTCGGCAAACTGGGCGATCGTCAAAAATGTCTCACGCTCGGTCGGCGACACGGCGTTGGCGAGGCGGTTGTACAGTTCGACCGACTTGGCTTGCACCTTGCGCGATTCGGCGTGTTGTAACGGCATGTAAAAGAACACGCGCTGAATCGGCGTCAGGCCCCTGTCTTTTTTCTCCATCGCGCCCTCGACACACAACTTGAGCGCAAGCTTGTCCATTGAAAAGGCGTCCGGTGTGTTCCTGAAGATGTTCCGCCGGAACTGGTCGATCAACAGGATCAGTGCAAGCCGACCGTGGGGCTCAGCTGCCCAGTGGTTAAGCTTGCCTTCGCAGGCGGCTTCGATGTCGTTGGAAAAGGTCTTCTCGATCTCGTGATCAAATATGGGGTCTTCGCTGAACCAGGTTTCCATGCGGCGGTCGATTTGCGGCGCCGATAGCGCCTGCTCCTTGAACCAGAATGCAAGTATCCGCTGGATACGCGACTGGTCCTCGTCGGTAATCGTCGCATCCATGCTTTCACTCAGGAGTTTTACGGGCATTGTCATCGAGTCCGGTTGATTGCGTGGCCACTCACCAGTATTAAAGTGCGAAATCGGTCACAGTTTGGTTCGAATCGACCATTTGAGGTCAGCTTTGTCTTAGACTCTAGCAGATGAAGCCACGTGTCACCGAGAACTGCCTTCCAATAGCGCGGCGCCGGGTTGTCGCGTTATCCGCCCTGCTGCTGATGGTCAGCGGCTGCGGCGAACCGGCGCCTCCCGCCGAGGAAGAACTGCGCGCGTGGGTGAGTGCCGGCCAAGCGGCGGCCGAGGCAAAAGAGCGGCGCAAACTCATGCGCATGATCTCGCCGGCCTATTCAGATTCGAGGGGTCTCGACCGCGATGATGTCGAGAACCGGTTTCGCCTGTATTTCCTCAGGCAGAAAGCGATCAAACTGCTGGTTTCGGTCGACGAAATCCGGGTCATCGGCGATACGGCTGCGGAGATTGATCTGACGGCGGGGCTGACGGGCACCAATGACGGGGCGCTGGGTTTCAGCGCAAGCGCTTACAAGTTCGAACTGGAACTGGAAAAAGCGGCTGGGGACTGGCAGCTGATATCGGCCCGTTGGGGACGGCTCGGCGACGAAGTGCGTTGACAATAGCGGCCCGATGCCGGGGGAGGGCAAGGCAATGAAAAGCGTGATGTTGGCTCGTACAATGATTTTACTCTTGGCGGGTTTGTGCTCTGCCTGCGCGTCGCTGACCGACAACGCACTCCGGTCACCGGAGGTCCGCTTGAGCAATGTAGAGATCGTGGGTCTCGGTTTCGAACGCCAGACATTCCTGCTGTCGTTTGATGTCAGTAACCCCAATCCGATCTCGCTGCCGGTGCGGCATCTCGCCTATGGCCTGAAACTCGATGGCAAGCGATTCGCAAGCGGTGAAACGACCTGCGATGTTGTAATTCCCGCCAATGGCGATACGAATTTTGCCATCAGCGTCGAACTCGATTTGCTTAAGTCGGCACCTGAGCTGCTGTTTATTGTTCGTGATGGTGCGCGCCAGGATATCGCGTATGAGCTGGAAGGCCGGCTGGGTATCGACCTCCCGCTGGTGCCAACACTGCGTTATCGAAATCACGGCAATATCCGACTGCGCTGAACCACCGATTAGCGCCGGCCCCTGGGTTCTGGCCTCACGGTTTCGCGCGCAACAAAATTTTTCCGTCGACAAAATACCGGCAAACGCCCTGATATCCGGCGAAAACTCGTCGAAATCCGGTCTAAATAACGGCTTCCTGAAAAAACAGCCAAATCCTGTCATATAATTTTTAGCTGCCCGGCCCAGCTACTGACCCTGACGCCGCGGCGACACTTCATTGACTACACACATTCGGGGATTGCCTCAGTGCAGACTCCGCGGCAGCTATGACAAAGCAATCAGCACAATCTCTCTACAACCCGGAATTCGAGCGAGACAGCTGCGGATTCGGCTTGATCGCAAATCTCGACGATCTGCCAAGTCACTGGGTCGTTCAGACGGCTATTGCAGCGCTTGCCCGGCTGACCCACCGCGGCGCAGTCGCGGCGGACGGCAAGACCGGCGATGGTTGCGGTCTGTTGATCAAGTTTCCGGAAAGTTTCCTAAGAAGCGTCGGTGAGGAACTGGGCTTCACACTCAATCAAAGGTTTGCGGCAGGCACCGTGTTCCTGAGCCGGGAGGAAAGCGTCGCCGCAGCTGCGCGCGAGGTGATTGACCGTACTATCACGGAAATTGGCCTCGAAGTCGCTGGCTGGCGCAAGGTGCCCATCGACCCTGAAGCCTGTGGGGAGCAGGCGCGGATCACGCTGCCGCTTATCGAGCAGGTTTTTGTCAATGCGCCTCATGGTATGCCGCGCGGACAATTCAACCGCAACCTGTTTCTTGCGCGACGGCGTGCCGAGAACCGTGTGACAGACAGCGACACTTACATCGCGAGTTTGTCGTCCGCGACGATCAGCTATAAAGGAATGATCATGCCGGCGGCTTTGCCGGCATTTTACCCGGATCTTCAGGACGACAGGCTGCAAACGTCCGTCGTGCTGTTTCACCAGCGATTCTCGACCAATACGCTGCCGCAATGGCGACTTGCGCAGCCATTCCGCTTCCTGGCGCACAATGGCGAGATCAACACGATCAGCGGCAACCGGAACTGGGCGCAGGCGCGTGCCAAGAATTTCGTTTCCGAAAAATTACCGGACATATCCGATCTGAATCCGGTGATTTCCCTGACCGGTTCCGATTCGTCGAGCCTGGACAACATGCTTGAGGTATTTCGGGCCAGCGGCATGGACGTCATACAGGCGATGCGGATCCTGATGCCGCCCGCCTGGCAGACCGTTGACAACATCGACCCGGACGTCCGCGCATTTTACGAATTTTATGACTGCCAGATGGAGCCCTGGGACGGGCCCGCCGGCATTGTGCTGACCGACGGCCGCTATGCGGCGTGCTGCCTGGACCGCAACGGCCTCCGGCCCGCACGCTATGTCATAACCAATGACCGTCACATTACGATCGCCTCGGAAGTCGGCGTTTACAACTACGATGAGAAGGATGTTGTCGCCAAAGGCCGCCTGGGTCCCGGTGAAATGCTCGCTGTGGATTTGAGGAACGGAACGTTGCTCGACAATGAGGATATTCACGACATTCTGAAGACACGCGCGCCGTACAAGAAGTGGCTGAAGAAGGGTGTTCGTTACCTCGATTCTCAGCTTGTCGATACGGCGACCGCGGCCGAACCGATGGACCGCGAGACGCTGTCGAGCTACCAGAAAATGTTCAACCTGACGCGTGAAGAACTCGGCGAAGTTATTGGCGTTTTGTCGAAGACCGAAATGGAAGCAGTCGGATCAATGGGTGATGACACGCCGATGGCCGTGCTGTCGAAAAAAATTCGCTCGCCTTTCGATTATTTCCGGCAACAGTTCGCCCAGGTGACCAATCCGCCGATCGACCCGCTGCGCGAACGCATTGTCATGTCGCTGCAGACCAACGTGGGTCGCGAAAGCAGCCTGTTCGACATCGGGCCCGAGCACGCCGAGCAGGTTCTGATCAATTCGCCGGTGCTGTCCCAGGCGAAACTGAGGCAGCTGCTGGGTCCGACGATGTTCGAGGATACGCACGCGTTCCTGGATCTTAACGTTGACGAGGGCATGAGCCTGGTCGACGCGCTCGACAGCCTGTGTCAACAGGCGGAGGCGGCGGTACGTGAAGGCAAGCTCCTGCTGCTGTTGAGTGATCGCTACCTGGAGCGCGGCAAACTGCCGGTTCATGCATTGTTTGCGACCGGCGCCGTTCACCATCACCTCGTCAAGACTGGCTTGAGATGTGATGCAAATATCGTGGTTGAAACGGGTGTCGCCCGGGATCCGCATCATTTCGCCTGTTTGATCGGCTACGGCGCGACGATGGTTTATCCCTATCTCGTCTACCAGTCACTGCATGACATCGCGCGACGCGGCAAGATGCTCGAGCAGCATCAGCTCGGGCGCAGTTATCGCCGCGGAATTCGCAAGGGCCTGTTCAAGGTCATGTCGAAAATGGGTATCTCATCGATATCCAGTTACCGTGGTGCGCAATTGTTCGAAATTGTTGGTATGGACCAGTCCGTCGTCGAACGATGTTTCCGCGGCACGACGTCGCGCATCCAAGGTACGAATTTCGACGACCTGTGGGACGACCAGCGGCAACTCGCAATACGTGCCTGGGATCCCAGGCAGACGGTCGATCAGGGTGGGCTGTTCAAGTATATCCACGGCGGCGAGTATCATTGCTACAACCCAGACGTCGTGTCGACGCTGCAGGCTGCAGTCCGCAGTGGCGATTACGAACGTTATAAAGAGTATGCAAGTCTGGTGAACGACCGGCCGGTGGCCACGCTGCGGGACCTGATGGCCATCAAGCCAGCCGGACCGGCGGTGCCATTGTCCGAGGTCGAGCCCGTCGAGGACATCCTGATGCGCTTTGACAGTGCCGGCATGTCCCTCGGTGCGTTGTCACCTGAAGCACACGAAGCACTCGCAATTGCCATGAACCGCATCGGCGCGCGGTCCAACTCCGGTGAAGGTGGTGAAGACCCGGCGCGCTACGGCAGCGAACGCATGTCCAAGATCAAGCAGGTCGCATCGGGACGTTTCGGTGTCACGGCCGAATACCTTGTTAATGCCGAGGTACTGCAGATCAAAATCGCGCAAGGTGCGAAACCCGGCGAGGGCGGGCAATTGCCCGGTCACAAAGTGAACGAGATGATCGCGCGCCTGCGATTCGCGAAGCCGGGTGTTGGCTTGATTTCACCGCCACCGCACCACGACATTTATTCGATCGAAGATCTTGCGCAACTGATATTCGATCTGAAGCAGGTCAATCCTGCTGCACTCGTGTCGGTAAAGCTGGTGGCTGAGCCGGGTGTTGGCACGATTGCTGCGGGCGTCGTCAAGGCGTATGCAGACCTGATTACCATTTCCGGCTACGACGGTGGCACCGGCGCGAGCCCGCTAAGTTCGGTGAAGTACGCTGGCAGCCCCTGGGAGCTGGGTTTGTCGGAAACACACCAGGTGCTTCGCAAGCAGCAGCTCCGGCACAAGGTTCGGCTGCAGACCGACGGCGGCCTGAAGACCGGGCTCGACGTCATCAAGGCGGCGATGCTCGGTGCCGAGAGTTTCGGTTTTGGCACCGGACCCATGGTGGCGCTCGGTTGCAAGTATCTGCGGATATGCCACTTGAACAACTGTGCGACCGGCGTAGCCACACAGAACAGTGTATTGCGCAGCGACTACTTCATCGGTTTGCCGGAAATGGTGATCAACTTTTTCACGTTTGTGGCAGAAGAGGTGCGCCAGATCATGGCCGCCCAGGGTGTGCGCAAACTTGATGAGCTGATTGGGCGTACGGATCTCTTCGAGTTGTTACCGGGCGAGACGGCGCGCCAGGGACGGCTTGATTTGCACCCCCTGCTTTCCGAAGACGCATTGACGCGAGATGGGCCGCAATTCTGTACGGACTTGCGTAATGAACCCTTTGATCGGGGCGAGCTCGCCGAGCGCATGCTGGCCGAAACGCTGCCGGCGATTGAAACGAAGAGCGGTGGTCGTTTTGATTTCGAGGTGCAGAATTTCCACCGGTCGATCGGTGCCCGGCTCTCTGGAGAGATCGCGCGACGGCATGGCAACTTTGGCATGGCTGAGGCGCCGCTGGACATCCGTCTGCACGGTACGGCCGGCCAAAGTTTTGGCGCCTGGAACGTAGCAGGGCTTGATATGACGCTGACCGGCGACGCGAACGACTATGTGGGCAAGGGCATGGCTGGCGGTCGCATCGTGATTGCACCGTCAGGCGAGGCAAGCTACGTCGCTCGGGACACGGCCATCATCGGCAATACCTGTCTTTACGGTGCGACCGGTGGAGAGCTGTTTGCTGCGGGTCGCGCCGGCGAACGGTTTGCGGTGCGCAATTCCGGGGCTGTCGCTGTAATCGAGGGCGCGGGCGATCATTGCTGCGAGTACATGACCGATGGTGTGGTTGTCGTACTTGGCAATACCGGCGTCAACTTCGGTGCGGGAATGACTGGCGGGTTCGCGTATGTGCTGGATCTCGACCGCGACTTCGTCGACCGCTACAACCATGAGCTCATCGACATTCATCGTGTAACGCCGGAAAGCATGGAAGCGCATTTACATCACCTGAATGCGCTACTGTTAGCCCACGTCGAACACACCAACAGCATATGGGGCGCAACGATACTGGATGACTACCGAACCTTCCTGCCGAAGTTCTGGATTGTAAAACCCAAGGCGACCGAACTGGGCTCATTGATCGAATCACTGCGACGGGCGGCCTGATGTCGAAACACCCATTACAGTTCCTCGAAGTTCCGCGACGCGACCCTGAAAAGCAGGATGCCGAACATCGGGTCAAGCATTTCGGTGAAATTTACGGTCACTACGACGGTGCGAATGCAGCCGCGCAGGCCGGACGCTGCCTGCAGTGCGGTAATCCCTACTGCGAGTGGCAGTGCCCGGTACACAACTACATTCCGAACTGGCTCGAACTGATCGAAGAAGGGCGTCTGTTCGAGGCCGCCGAGTTGTCGCACCAGACAAACTCACTGCCGGAAATCTGCGGTCGCGTTTGCCCGCAGGACCGGCTTTGCGAAGGCGCCTGTACCCTGAACGACGCGAACGGCGCGGTAAGTATTGGCAGTATTGAAAAATACATCACCGACGAGGCGGTGGCACAGGGCTGGCGCCCGGACATGTCGAATGTCACGGATACCGGCAAGTGCGTTGCGATCGTTGGTGCCGGGCCTGCCGGGCTCGCAGCGGCCGATGTCCTGGCGCGCAATGGCGTGCGTTCAGTTGTCTTTGATGCCTATCCGGATATTGGCGGTTTGCTTACGTATGGCATACCGCCGTTCAAGCTTGAAAAGCGAATTGTTGAGCAACGAAGAAAGCTGCTCGAGGGAATGGGCGTCCGGTTTGTGCTGAACACACGGGTCGGCGAAGACATTGCGTTTCAGAAACTGCTGGATGAATACGATGCGGTTTTCCTTGGCATGGGAACCTACGAGTACGTAAAGGGCGAGTTCCCGGGGGAAGATTTGCCCGGCGTCTATGAAGCTCTGCCCTACCTGATTTCCAATGTTTACGAAGAACTGGGTTACCAGGACCCGGCTGTTCCCTATGTTTCGCTGGAAGGCAAAAGAGTTGTCGTACTCGGCGGCGGTGATACGGGTATGGACTGCAATCGAACAGCGATTCGCCAGGGCGCGCTGAGTGTCAGCTGTGCCTACCGGCGCGACGAGGCAAACATGCCGGGCTCAAGGCGGGAAGTGCAAAACAGCAAGGAAGAGGGTGTCGAGTTCCTGTTCAATCGGCAACCGCTGGAAATTCTCGGAACAGACTGTGTCGAAGGCGTTCGAGTTATCCAGACAGAGCTTGGCAAAGCAGGCCCGGACGGACGTCGCCGCCCGGAAGCCGTTCCCGGGACCGAAGAGGTTCTGCCGGCCGATGCCGTTGTCATTGCCTTCGGTTTCCGGCCCGATCCGCCCGAATGGTTCAAGGATTTCTCCATTGAGACATTACCCAGCGGCAGGCTGCGTGTCGCAGCGCTGGGCAATTTTCCGTTTCAAACAACAAATCCGAAGGTGTTTGCCGGAGGCGACATGGTGCGCGGCTCGGACCTGGTCGTCACGGCGGTGCATGAAGGGCGTGAGGCGGCGGCAGGAATTGTCCGCTACCTGGAATCCTGACGCGGCAGCCGGATTACAAACGCTACGCCGTTGTCGACGTTGTCGGCGCCGATTGTTCCACCGTGTCCTTCGGCGATCAGCTTCGCGATATACAGTCCCAGCCCCAGGTGACGGCTGTCCTCGCCGTCGCGCACGGATACCATTGAGTCAAACATTTGTGCACGCATCCGTTCCGGGAGTGGCGGACCGGGGTTGGTCACAGTCAGCGAGTTGGTATCGTCTTCGACGGACAAGCGGATGCGAATCGTGTCGCCGTCATTGCTGAAGTCGACCGCGTTGTCGACCAGCTTGTCGAGCATCTGTATCAGCAGTTCAGGTGACCCAACTGTGGGTACGGCGTCGGCACTGCTGTCGAGTTCAAAGTGCCGCTCAGTGTAGACGTCCCTGTAGGCATCGGTTGTAGACGCGAGCACCGCCCGGAGGTCGAAAACCTCCTGCTCGGCATGTTCCATCAACTCCTCGACGCGACTCGCTTCGCTCATTGCATTCAGGATTCGACGCAGGCGTTCGGCACCTTCGCGCGCTCGCGCTGTGTAAGCAGCGGTCGCCTCGTCGAGCGATTCATGCTCAAGGTTTTCAAGGGACGAGGTGACGATGGCCAACGGGGTACGCAATTCGTGGGACAACTTTGATGCCAGGGATCTCAGATACGCGTTGTAGTCGCCAAGTTGTCGCAGTACGTACGAAAAACTGCGTGACAGGTCGCCGATCTCGTCGTCGGCCAGCGCACTGGGCAGGGCGGCATGCAAGGTTTCGTTCAGCAATGCGTTTTCCGCGGCAACTGACAGGTGCGAGATTCGTCGTGATAACCAGGAGGCGTATGCGATCAGCGAACCGGCGACCAGCAAGGTGACGAGCAATGTCAGGTTGATGAGTCTCGACAGGTTTCGATTGGTGAGGCTGAGTATGGCGTCCGTTCCCTGCTGCAGAATTAACGCACCGATGATCTCTCCGTTGCCAACAATCGGTGCGGCGACGGCGATGATTGCGCGGCCACTTTCGTCGCTGCGAAACCATGCGGGCATTTCGCGCCCGTTGAGTGCAGCGCTGACATACGCCTGCCGTTCGCGACCGCTCGGGTCGGGCTCGGCGGACTGGGCATCGTCCCCGGACTCAAACAGCAAGTC
>JAUHYO010000060.1 GCA_030426325.1 Gammaproteobacteria bacterium
CAACGTGCCAATGCTAACAACCTCCTTTCGGCTCTCCTGCCGACGCGCCATCGCCTGGGTTCGCTGGATGACATCGCCAGCGCGGCGGGCATGGCGGCTGAGCTGTTCGAATACCTCTTCCATGCGGTCATACTCGCCGGCCTCGAACAGCCGCCTGCCGGCCTGTGCAAACAGGGAGATGGCGGTAAGCGGTTGGTTGATTTCGTGGGCGATAGCGGCGGACATCTCGCCGAGAATGCTCAGGCGGGTGACGTGGGCCAGGCGATCACGATGCGAACGCGCCTCGGCCTCGGCCTGCAGGCGCGGTGAGAGGTCTTCAACGATGCGAACAATCAGGTCGGGCTGGCCCTCGTCATCGTGGACAACCGCGCTGACCACCGCCACGTGTACTACAGACCCGTCCTTCCTGGTGTAGCGCTTGCGCAGGGTTACTTTGCGGGTTTCTCCAGCGGCGATGGCGTCCGCCAGGGCGGCGCTCTCCGGCCAATCATCCGGGTGGGTGATGTCCTCCACGGTCATGCCTTGCAACTCATCAGCCGAGTAGCCGGTGATTTGGCAAAACGCGCGATTGATGGTGATAAAAGGCGAGCCGATGCGGAATGTAACGATGCCCACCGGCGCGTGATCGAGAGTGACCTTGAAAGCCTCGCGCTCGCGATGCACGGCCGCCTCGGCAGCCTTCAATTCGGAGATATCGTTGACGTAGCCTTCGATAGAAATGAGCTCGCCATCTGCGTCAAAGATTCCGCAGCCTCGCTCCCAAACCCACTTCTCGGCGCCGTCCGCCGTGGTGAGGCGGTATTGCATGGCGAATTTCTCCCCCGCTGCAAGGCCTGCCTGCACCGTATCCCATACGTGCTCCCGGTCATCAGGGTGGATGATGTCTCCCCAACCCAGTTCCTTGGATTCAAAGACACTGCGGGGATACCCCGTCAACTCCTTGCAGCCAATGCTGACGAACTCCATCGGCCAGTGAGGCAGGTTGGCACAGCGGTAGACCACGCCAGGCAAGTTGAGCATCAGCGTTTCCAACTGCTGCTGGACAGGTGACTGATCGCTGGAAAGGATCTTGTTCATGGATGCAAGCTGGCTACCACACCGCCGCTACATTGGCCGGCCTTCCCTCCATTGTAGGACACTGATACGCGCGCAAAAAAGAAAGGGCAAGTCATCCATGACTTGCCCTTAGAAAAGCGCGCAACCCTGGATGGTCATGAAGTGCATTGACCGTGGTATAGCGTGCTTTCACCAGAGGAAATCCGCCACAAAGGGGGAAATATGGCGTCTTTCTGCTCTAGTTCGTGGTCGCCATTGATTGCGCTGGCGACGTTTTCCGTAGGTACTGCGTGGTTAAGTTCTGGGTTTTGCTTCCCGTCCAGGGGAGTCATGCCGTGAACAGGAGGGACATATTAGTGCTGCAAGGAACACACGGAAATTGTGGATACCCACAATCATGCTGCGCCAAGCGGATTACCCTGCCATTGGAACGCCGTACCCCAAGAACGTATAGTGCTTCGGACGCAATGTGACGGGGATCGGGGATGCCTGGCCGAGACAGTGAGAAGATGCCTTTCGCGCTACTTCCCGTTGCACTTGTACTCCTGGGGCCCCTGTTCATCGGCTTCCTGCCCGGCTCAGCCGCGGCCCAGCTCCGCGTGGAAAACAACCAGAAGATCTACCACCCGACCGGCCAGGGAAGTTTCGGTGCAGCCATTGCGATCGCCGACATGAACGACGATGGGCTTGCGGATCTCGTGATCGGCAATCCCGAGAAGTTGTTCGCCGGCCAGTTCTCAGACTTGCCGAATGCCGGCGAGATCGCGATCGTCCCCAATCAGCAGGGGCAGTTCCCGACGGATTCCTTTTTCTGGGATCGGTACGTGCAGTCGACGTCGGTGCCACCCAACTTCATCGGGCGGGTCGACGAGGACGACTTCTTCGGTCACGCGGTCGCTACAGGAGATTTCAACGACGACGGTCGCGCCGATATCGTCATCGGCGCACCGGGCGACCACTTTGCCGTCGACGGGATGCCGATACGTCTTTCGCTGGGTTCGATCACCGTTGGCTATCAAACCGCCGGCGGGGAGAGTTTCATTTCGCAGCGAGTCTGGCGCCAGGCGGCCCCCAACGTGCAGTCCCAGCAGACGTCCATCGTTCCGGGCAATGCGGAGGACGGCGAACGATTCGGCTGGGCGCTGGCGGTCGGCGACTTCAACGGCGACGGAGTTGACGATCTCGCCGTTGGCGTGCCCGGCGAGTCGTTGGACGGCACCGAGAACGCAACGGGCGCTGGCAACGTGATCTTCGGTAGCCCAGGGGGCGGACTGATTGATGACGGCGCACAGTTCCTCCACCAGGCCACGCCGGGCGTCGTCGGCGCCGCCGAGCCCGGCGACGAGTTCGGCCACGCGCTGGCGGCCGGCAACTTCAACTGCGACGCCTACGACGATCTCGTGGTCGGTATTCACAAGGAAGACATCGGCGACGAGACTGATTCGGGCGCAGCCGTGGTGCTGTACGGAGGGCCGTCCGGGCTTGGCACCGAGATCCTGCCCACAGCCTCGTTCCACCAGGGTCGATCGGATGTGATCGGCAGCGCGGAGCCGGGTGATCGACTCGGTTCGTCGCTGGCCAGTGGCGATTTCAACGGCGACGGCTGCGACGACTTTGCCGTGGGCATTCCGTTCGAGGATGTCGACCCTTTCGGTTCGGCGGGCGGCGTTGCAGTGTTCTACGGGAGCCCGGCAAGCGGACTAACCGCCGCCGGCGATCAGTTCATCGACGGCGGCTGGGCCGAAGACCTGGAATCGGGCGATCGGTTTGGCGCTTCGCTGGCAAGCGGCGATTTCAATGGCGACGGCAAGTCCGACCTGGTCGTCGCGGTCCCCGGCGAAGAGTACGACGGCGGGCCGGTCGACTCGGGCGCCGTCAACATCCTCTATGGATCGAACACCGGACTGGTGGCGGCCGGCAGCGAAGTCTGGCACTCGGGCACACCCGGAATTCTCGGCGATCCGCAGCCAACCAGCGAATTCGGCACCGGACTCGCCACCGGCCCCCTAAACCTGGGGAACAGGGACGATCTTGCCATCGGCGTGCCGTGGGACCCACCGGAATGGGGCAGCGTGAATATTCTGCTGACCGACGCGCCGTTCTTCCTCGACGGCTTCGAGAGTGACTGAAAAAATCAGTGGGGTCAGAGTAAAGGGACGGAGTAAAACAGAAAATTACTCTGTCCCTTTACTCTGACCCCATAACTCAAACAAATGGTGCCGGCAGGGTGACTCGAACACCCGACCTACGCATTACGAATCTGCTGGCAGAGTTCAACATGGATCAACATGCCGAACCAACACCCGAGTAATATCAGATACTTCTGCACTAACGTCCTCCCATGCCGCACCATATCTATCACCCTCTAATCACGATCATTGTGTGACTAAAAAGTGGCTAAGGCCCGGCTGACAGCCTTTTCCATATAGCGCCTGGACAGCGATCGATCGCCTGCAGAGTTCGGCTCAGTCGCAAAAGCACTGTGATTTCTGACACGATGTGGCGCTGATTTGCGGCAGATATTCAAATTATTGGGGCTCCGCCTCGTTCACAGATTCAGGAGAGACGCGTCTGGTCGGTAATCCTTCCGAAGGATGACGGTGGATTAACTACGGGCTTCCCACATGCCTATGCAGGTAATACCGAATCGTTTCTCCCGGGAGATTAAGTGATACTCGCCACATCAGGCACAAACATAGCTGACTTCGCATGGAGGATTTTCACTCATGAGGTTTTCCAATATTCTGCTCCTACTCGATACTGAAGCACGCCGCTCGGCGGCCCTGGATCGCGCTATTGCATTCGCCCGAAACGAAAGCGCTGCACTGACCATTTGCGCTGTGGTCGATTCAATTCCTGCAAACAATCTCCGATTAATCACAGCGCTAACCCCCGGAGAGATGCTCGATTCAGTAGTTGCTGCAACTCTCGATCGGCTGGAGACGCTCGCTCATGAGGTGAAAGCCAGGGGGGTGACGGCGGACGTTCGGGTCCTGGTCGGAAAGGCGCATACCGAGGTTGCCCGGCTGGTCCGCAGCAGTAATCACGATCTTGTGGTCAAACCGGTTGTCGACCGTGGTAGCGTGCGAGCCCGTGCCGAACGACGAGAAAGCACGAATTTGATGCGACACTGTCCGTGCCCCGTGTGGTTGGTTAGCGCAAAAGACTTCAATGGTGACAGCCCAATCATTGCAGCGCTCGATATGCCCGAAGAGGGTGACACCAATTCAGAACTCAATGAACACATCCTGCGCGTAGCGCGTTCGATTGCCCTGACGGAATTCAGGCCATTGCACATTGTGCATGCGTGGAGATTGTTCGGTGAAGGTCATCTGCGCGCTCGAGGAGATGCCAGATCCAACAGAGCAGTCGACCGAATGGTTGAGCGCGAAGCCGCCAAACGAGCAGAGTGGCTGCAGAAAACTGTTGGCTTTGCGCAATCCGAATCTGGACGTATTGCGATGGACTTTGTCGCACCGGAACTTCACGTTGTCAAAGGGCTTGTCCGCCAGGTCGTTCCCGACCTGGCAGAAAAACTCAAGGCCGGGTTGATCATCATGGGCAGCATGGGCCGTTCAGGCATTTCTGGGCTCGTGCGCGGAAATACCTCCGAAGCGATTCTGGCCCGTTCGGACTGTTCATTCCTGATCGTCAAGCGGCCAGATGCAAGGCTTGACGCGAAGACACTTCACTTTAGCGAGGAGGAAGCACTCCGGTCGAACCGTGCTACCCCGGAACTGAATGCCCCGACTATTGAGGCTGCTTTGTAATGTGGCCGTTGGAAGGCGATTCCGACGTCAAAGATTATGCTAGCCCTTCCAGAAGTTATTTACCTTCGATAAAAAGAGGCAGTTGTTCGTTATTCGTATCGTGATCCGGTAAGTTATGGGTATTAAGGGCTGAGCAAAAATCGAGAGAAAGGGTCTTGCACCATTGCTTCGTACAATGGCGAGTCGATTCCGTCGTAAGGTGAGCAAGACTGGCTCTTTCGATGCGTACAGGTATGTATTGATCGTGAATCCAGTTATACACAGGTAATGAAACGCACGTTAACGAAGGTTGCCGCTTTGTTGTTTGGTGTGGCGATTCTCTTAACTGGACAAGGCTTGCAGGGCACGCTGATTCCGACGCGGGCGGCACTGGAAAGCTTTTCAACCGTCACGATCGGCATCATTGGTGCGTCATATTTTCTCGGATTCACAACCGGGTGTCTGCGCAGTGGCGCACTTCTGCGCTCCGTCGGGCATGTGCGCGTATTCGCGGCCATGACCGCGGCGGCGTCCGCAACACCTTTGGTGCTTGGCCTATGGGCGGAACCCTGGTTGTGGGCAGCCTTGCGTTTTCTAACGGGTTTTTGTTTCGCGGTGATATACGTGGTCATCGAAAGTTGGCTCAATGGGTGCACCAACAACGAGACCCGCGGCGGCGTGTTCTCGGTTTACGTTTTCATCACGCTTACGGTAATGGCGTTAGGGCAGTTAATGATGCTCCTGTACGATCCGCGCGAACTGGAGCTGTTCGTAATCGCCTCGATTCTCGTTTCATCGGCGCTTATTCCAGTTGTCCTGTCCAGATCCGAAACACCAGAAAAGCCGAATGCCGTGCGCCTGGATTTGCGCCGGCTGTTCAGAATTGCGCCATCAGGTGCAACCAGCTGCTTTGCCGCCGGCCTGACCAATGGCTCTTTCTGGGCCGTCTCGGCTGTTTTCGCTGCACAGGTCACGGGTGATACTGATTCCGCCGCGTGGTACATGACCAGCGGTGTGATTGGAGGTGCAATTCTTCAGTGGCCTCTAGGCCTTCTCTCCGATCGACTGGATCGGCGCAGAGTCCTGGCTGCAATAACATTTGGCGCCTGCGTAATCGGTGCGACCATTGCGTTGACAGCAGCAGCGATGCCCGAAATCGCCTTGATGCTACTCGGTGCACTATGGGGAGGCATGGCATTCCCGTTGTATTCAGTCGCAGTGGCGCTCACCAATGATCACGCCAGAACTGACGAGTACGTACAGGTATCAAGCGGCCTGTTATTACTTTATGGTTTCGGTGCCGTTGGCGGACCATTACTCGCAGCATTGATGATGGGCGCAATGGGTGCTAAGGGTCTCTATGTATTTAGTGCAGCAGTTCACCTGTTATTGTTTGCCTATGTGGGCATGCGTGCAAGAAAGCGTTTGCCGGCACTGATTCAACACCGAAGCGGTTTTGGCGATGCATTGACAGGTGCACAAACAGCTTCGGCTGTTTATGAACCCGACGATGAAACTGGAGACATACCCAAACCCAGTTAGCGGCGGGAACGGCTGATGTTAGCCCGCCACCTTTCACATTGCTTCGTTGCAAGTTTCATCGAAAAGCAGGTGGCGCACCATGATCAAACTTTGAAGTCTGCTCGCTGAACATCGTCCAGCCCGGCCGCTGCGATGATCGCCAAGGCTGCCATCGACGTGAAGATTGCCAGCACTACACCGATGCCCAGCCACTGCGCAATGACGCCGAACACGCCGCCAGCAAGCAAGATCAGGCCGACTACCGAATTGCTGAGCGCAGTGTACGTTGCACGGTTGTCGCGATCCGCCATGTCCACGACGTGCACTGAACGTCCGAGCCTCACGCCCTGGTGCGCAATCATCAGCACAAACAACAGAGCCGGCAGTAATGACGCTTCTTCAAGCAGGCTCGGCATTGTCAGAGCAAGGAAGGCAGCAGCCGCGTTCGCCAGCGCAGCAAGCGTTGCCGCGACCATTAGCACAAGACGACTCGACCTGTCGGAGAACCGCCCCCAAACGTAGGTGCTGGATAGACTCGCCGCCGCCGCCGCAACCATGAAGGCACCCAGCGTGCCCAGGCCGCTGGTGGTGCTATCACCGCTGAGTGCGATGTAGAACGGCGGCGCCAGCGCCGACGACAGCAGCAAGGTACGCGTTACGATGAGGCGGCGCAGCTGTGCGTCGCTCTTGAGCAAACCGAGTTGCGCGATGACCGCGGCCAGGCCGTTGATGCCGCCTGCAGTCGCGCCGGGCTCTTCGCGAACTAATCCGAAGACGAAAGCGGCCAGCAGCCAACAGGCGCCGCCGAGTGCGACCATCCCGGAGACGACCAGCACCGTCATCGGGATCCAGCCGATTGCATAGCCGATCGCCAACAACAGTGTCGCCACGGCGGCGATAGTACCCGCCATACCGCTGACCGAGCCGCGCCGACCCATGTCCACGGTCTTGCCGAGCACGTCCTTGAAGCTGATCGAGCACAGGCTTCGGCCGAGGGCGAAGATCGCGATCAGCACCACCGCGACAATGCCGGCGAGCGTGCCGGAAAACAGTTGTGCAAACCACCCCATCAGGCCGAAACCGATGATTGCGGCACCCTGTACTATGCAGCCGAATACGTAAACGGTTTTACGAATGGGAAGCCGCCGAATGCTCGCAGAAATCACCAGCTGCGGCAGCATCGCAAGAGATTCTCGCACCGGCACTAGCAAACCGAGCGCCCAGGTCGGCGTACCAATGGCGTCGAGCAACCAGGCGAGTACCAGCTTCGCATCGGCCAGGCCTTCGCCGACTCGAGCCAGACACAGCGAAACGACGTTCACGCCGTAGTTGTGCGGCTGCGCGCGGCATGCGGATTCAGGGAGGTCGCGACACACCTGCGCCATGGGATCGTCGTCGACGAGCAGTGCGTGAAGGCGTGCGAATCGGGACATTAGGTGCGGTAGATGGTTGTGATGTCCAGGTAGAAGTCGCTAATCTCAAGCTGTCATCAGTTGCCGCTGAACCATCTGCAAAATTCCGTTGTGGCGGAAATATTCAACTTCCGCAGCTGCATCGATCCTCACGATCGTATCGAAAGTTGTCTCGGAACCATCCTGCCGGATCACCGATACCCTGGCGGCTTGCCGCGGCTCTATGCCATGGTCAATTCCACTTATAGAAAAGGTCTCGGTACCGGTCAAACCGAGAGACTGTGCTGTCTCGCCGTCTTTGAACTGCAATGGCAAGATCCCCATGCACACCAGATTGCTGCGGTGAATACGCTCGTAACTTTCGGCAATAACTGCTTTGATGCCCAGCAATGCAGCCCCCTTGGCCGCCCAGTCGCGGGAACTGCCCGACCCATATTCACGACCTGCGATAACCACCAAAGGGGTACTTTCCTCCTGGTAGCGAATGGCAGCATCGAAAATGCTCATTTTGTCGCCGCTCGGAACATGCACGGTCCATGGGCCTTCGGCACCGGGGACCATTAGATTACGCAGACGAACATTTCCAAATGTGCCGCGCATCATCACTTCGTGGTTACCGCGACGAGAACCAAAGCTGTTGAATTCGTTAACAGGGATTTCGTGCTCGCGGAGATACTGTCCTGCGGGCGAATCGGCCGCAATGGCGCCTGCTGGTGAGATGTGGTCCGTGGTCACTGTGTGGCCGAGAACCGCAAGTACATGTGCGCCGTTGATATTCGACGGGGGTTCTGGCGTACTGGCGAAATCAACGAAATACGGCGGCTCACGAACATAGCTCGATTCTTCAACCCATTCGAACAGGGTTCCCGTTGGAGCCGGCATACCCTTCCACTTTTCGTCACCGTCGAAAATTCGTCCATATTCGAGGTCGAATTGCTCCGATGCCACGGACGTGGCGACCAGGGACTCAATCTCCTCGGCCGTCGGCCAGATATCCCGCAAATAGATGGTGTTTCCGTCTGCATCCGTTCCTATCGGATCAGCGCTGAGGTCACAAAGCACCGTGCCAACCAGTGCATAGGCAACACACAGCGGAGGGGATGCCAGGTAGCTCGCTTTGACCTGGGAATGGATCCGCCCCTCATAGTTGCGATTGCCCGACAACACTGCTACGACTGAAAGATCCTTCTCATCCACCACGGTAGCAATTTCGTCCAAAAGCGGGCCCGAGTTGCCGATGCAAGTCGTACAGCCGTAACCCACCAGGTTAAAGCCAAGCTTCTCGAGATAGGGGGTGAGACCGGCTTTCTCGAGGTAGCGGGTGACAACGCGAGAACCTGGTGCGAGCGACGTTTTTACCCAGGGCTTGCTTTGTAACCCGGCTTCCACTGCCTTTTTCGCCAACAGGCCAGCGGCAATCATGACCGATGGGTTCGAGGTGTTGGTACAACTCGTAATGGCAGAGATCACGATTGAGCCGTGTGTCACGAAATCTGCCGCTCGCGGCTCGCCCAATCGCTCCGGCGGCGCCTTCAGAAATTCACCCGGGTCGGGGCAACTTTCGGTAGCCAGGCGTGAAATGTCCTCGGCATTCACCTCTACAGCCGCACCTGACTTGAAGGATTGCCTGACGTTAGACAGTGCGACGCGATCCTGGGGGCGCTTCGGCCCGGCAACGCTGGGTTCGACTTTGCCAAGGTCCAGATCCAGCACCTCATCAAACTGAGGTTCAGCATCTGAATCGTTTCTGAATAGTCCCTGCTCCCGTGTGTATCGTTCGACGAGTTCGACCCGGGCGCCACGCCCGGTTAGTCGAAGATAATCCAGGGTGTTGGAGTCAACCGGAAACAGCGTAGCCGTCGCGCCAAACTCAGGCGACATGTTCGATAATGTGGCGCGATCCGCGATGCTCAGGCTGCTCAATCCGGCGCCGAAGAACTCGACGAATTTGCCCACGACACCGTGTGCCCGCAACTTTTGCGTCAGTGTCAGCACGAGGTCGGTCGCGGTCGCTCCGGGCGGCAAGGTCCCGATTGTCCTGACACCAACTACGACTGGCTTTGGCAGAAACATTGGCTGGCCGAGCATGGCGGCTTCGGCCTCGATGCCGCCGACCCCCCAGCCCAACACGCCAAGGCCGTTGATCATTGGCGTGTGGGAATCGGTACCAACCAGGGTATCGGGAAAGGCCCAGCCATCGCGCTCAGTGACGACGCTGCCAAGGTGCTCCAGATTGACCTGGTGACAGATACCCATCCCGGGCGGGACAAGGCGAAAGTCATCAAAAGCTTGCTGCGCCCAGTTGAGCAGTGCGTACCGTTCACGATTGCGCCGGTATTCCCATTCAAGATTCGTGTTGTAGGCATCATCACTGCCGAAGCGATCGACCTGGACCGAATGATCGATCACCAGGTCAACGGGGACGAAAGGATTGACGGCTTTAGGGTCCCCGCCGGCGCGTGCTAACGCGCTGCGCATCGCCGCAAGATCGACCACGGCGGGAACCCCTGTGAAATCCTGCATCAATACTCGCGACGGCATGAATGCGATTGGCGCATCGCCGCCATTTGGCCAGCGGGCAAGTGCTTCAACATCAGCCGCAGCGACATCGCTGTCCCCCGCTCTTCGTGCAATGTTTTCGAGCAAGATTTTTACTGTGTGCGGAAGGCGAGTGAAATCGGCGCCGGTCTTGTCAGCAAGCTTGCCAAGACTTACGTAGCGTACCGGCCCAGTTCCGGTTTCCAGTTGCGCACAGATGCCCAGAGGATCGCTATTCATGTGTTTCTCCTAAATTTCCTTGCCGCGCATTCTTTCGGTACAGGAAACCACAGATTGCACTGGCGCTCATTACGGGACGGCCACAAGCCCACGCGGGAAACTCCCAATACAAGGTACCACGCTGCCTGACTACGATATCGATATCGCAATCGGCGATTTTCGATCTTGGTGGTGCCTGGTCTCCAGGCGTGGATTTTTGGAGCTTTCAATCAACCTATGCGATGGGACAGTGATATGGCAATCCAAACCCGCACGCAGACTGCGACTGTTGGCAAACCGTGGCTGGCGAGCTACTCACCCGGCGCGCCCGACGAAATCGATCCGGAGATCTGGCCCTCTCTCGTGGCAATGTTGGAGGACTGCGTGCAGCGCTTTCCTTATCATCATGCGTTCAGCGCATTCGGTGACACGTTGAGGTACACAGACCTTGACCGCTACAGTCACACGTTCGCTGCCTACCTGCAGCAGGCTCTGTCCCTGTCGAAAGGCGAGCGTATCGCCATCATGATGCCCAACATTCTGCAGTATCCATTCGTGTTATTCGGCGCGCTTCGCGCCGGGCTGGTTGTTGTCAATATCAATCCGTCTTGCACGCCAAATGAGCTTGCACGCCAGCTAAACGACGCCGACGTTCACACGATTGTATTGCTGGAGAACTATGCCCATGTGCTCGCCCGTTGCATTGGAGAGACACCCGTTCGCAACGTGCTGATTACACGCGTGGGGGACATGTCGTACTTCCCGAAATCGGCGCTGATGAACTTTGCTGCCAAGCACATTCGAAAAGTAGTGCCTCCCTACGATGTTCCCGGAGCGGTCTCACTCAGCCGTGCCTTGAGTGAAGGAAACACCTGGACGTTCGAGCGTGTGGATATACGCCCTGACGATTTGGCGTTTATTCAGTACACAGACGGAACTACAGGCGTGGCCAAAGGCGCCATGCTGACTCACCGAAACATGGTGGCGAACGTGGAACAAGTGCACGCCTGGATCCGACCCTTTGTTACTGAAGGCCGGGAGATCATCATTACGGCCCTGCCGCTTTATAATTTTTTCTCTCTGACGGCTAACTGCCTGGCGTTCATGAGAATCGGCGGCCTCAATCTGCTTATCCCGGACCCCAGAAATATGCGTGCGTTTGTTCGAGCCCTTCGACGTGCCCGTTTTACCGCGATCTCCGGGTTCAACACGCTATTTAATGACTTGTTGAACGCGCCAGGCTTCGAGAAGATCAATTTTTCATCCCTCAAGTTATCGCTCGCTGGCGGCACTGCACTGCAAAAAGCCACCGCGGACAAGTGGGCTGCAACCACCGGTTCAACGATTACCGAGGCGTATGGTTTGACCGAAACGTCACCGGCGGTATGCATCAATCCTCTGACCCTTGACGCCTATACTGGATGTATCGGTTTACCTGTTCCATCAACCGAGGTGAGTATTCGGAACGAACAGGAGATCGAGATCGGGCCGGATTCGGGTGATGACCGTTCGCTACGCGAGGTAGGTAGACATGCAAATTGAGCAAAGTGCGAGTCCCGTAAAGTCGCTTTTTTGCGGCAATATCCCGAAATCGGCGTTCTGGCCCTATCCGCAGATCAGCGCTAATGAGAAAGAGACGATTGGCATGGTTGTCGAATCCGTCGATCGCTTTCTCGATGACAGGGAAGATGACTTCAGGGACTGGGACAACAATAGTGAGCAGCCTGCAGAATTCATTCAGGACCTGCGGGATTTGGGCTTGTTCGGCCTGATCATTCCTGAACAGTACGGTGGTATCGGTCTGTCCAACTCAGCCTATTCGCGAGTCCTGCAACAAAGCAGCCGCTATGACAGTTCCGTTTCTTTAACGATCGGCGCCCACAGTTCAATCGGCATGAAGGGTCTGCTGATGTTTGGAAC
>JAUHYO010000407.1 GCA_030426325.1 Gammaproteobacteria bacterium
ATTCGTTGCCTGGCACCGCTATGGGGGACCTTTCGCGATCGCTACCCGGAGGTGCGCCTCAACATTACGCTCGTCGATCGACTGGTCGACCTGGTTGAGGAAGGCTACGACCTGGCGATTCGCATCGGGAAGCTAAGCAGTTCGAGCCTGGTCGCGAGGCGGCTGGCGGCTACTCGCCTGCTGGTCTGTGCGTCGCCGGACTACCTCGCTGCGCACGGCACTCCGGCACACCCCAGCGCACTCGCCGATCACGCCGTTATCGGGTACAGCTACTGGTCGGCCGGCGATGAGTGGACGCTGGAAGGTCCCGACGGGACGGTCACGGTGCGGACCCGCGCGAGCATCTACACGAACAACGGCGATACCTGCCTCGCGGCGGCGCTGGCCGGCCAGGGCATCATCCTGCAACCGGACTTCGTCGTTGGCGAGGACATGGAAGCGGGCAAGCTGGTGGGGCTCTTTCCTGAATACTCCGCAGGCGAATTGGGCGTGTATGCGGTCTATCCCTCGCGCCGTTTTCTCGCGCCGAAGCTGCGCGTGCTTATCGCGTTTCTTACCGAACACCTGGGTCAAACACCCGCCGACTGACCGCACACTCCCGGCCACAATTATCTCAATTGCTGGAACAATGCATCCCAGTTTCACCCGTTTAATGAATCCGACTGAATCAATAAGCTGTTTGCCGTTGACGGACTTCTTACAGGCATTCAATCGGAGGCGAAATCATGCTGGTCAACGGACAGTGGAAGGCAAAGTGGGACCCGGTGCAGTCGCAAGACGAAGTGGGGCGGTTTGTTCGGCAGCATTCCCGGTTCCGCAACTGGGTAACGCCTGATGGCAGCCCGGGTCCGACCGGTACGGGCGGATTCGCCGCAGAACCCGACCGATACCATCTGTACGTTGGGCTGATCTGCCCATGGGCATCACGCGTGATGATGGTGCGCGCGCTCAAGGGACTCGAGGACCTGATTACGGTATCCGTTGTCAATCCGACGTTGACGGACGAGGGTTGGCGCTTTGGTGAATTCCCCGACGCCGACAGCGACGACGTAAACGGTGCAACGTTCCTGCACGAACTGTACACGCGGGTCGATCCGTCATTTACCGGCCGTGCCACGGTGCCCGTATTGTGGGACAAGCAAACCGGCACGATCGTCAACAACGAGTCGGCCGACATCATCCGGATGCTGAATACCGCGTTCGATCATTTGACCGATTCGACAGTCGACCTCTACCCGGCGGAGCTCGCAGTGGAGATCGATGAGCTCAACGATGAGCTCTACAGCAAGCTCAACAACGGCGTTTACCAGGCTGGTTTTGCAACGACCCAGGCTGCTTATGACGAAGCCTACGCTAACGTTTTTGAAATGCTCGATACGCTGGAGCACCGGCTTGCCGACGAACGCCAGTACCTGTTCGGTCCGGCGCTGACCGAGAGCGACATTCGCTTGTTCGTCACGTTGGTTCGTTTCGACGTCGCGTACCACGGGCTCTTCAAGTGCAACCGCAACCTGCTGGCGCAGATGCCGAATCTTTTAGCGTACGTGCAACGCATAAAGTCGTTGCCCGGCATCGATGCGACGGTCAACTCGACCCATATCAAGCACGGCTATTACTCGATCCAGGCGCTAAATCCCAATGGGATTGTTCCGCTGGGTCCTGCATAGCTGTCTCTCAACCACAATCACACTGGAGTATCAGAAATGAAAATACTGGCAATTTCCGGAAGTCTGCGAAAACAATCCTATAACACGGCCTTGCTGCAGGCAGCGAGAGACGCTGCGCCAAAGGAAATGGACATTCAATTTGCGGACATCACGGCCGTCCCGGCCTACGACTCCGACGTCCAGGCCGCCGGGTTTCCGGCAGCCGTCATACAGCTGGCGTCGGCGATACGTGAGGCCGACGGCGTTCTGATTGCGACCCCGGAGTACAATTACTCGATTCCCGGTGTTTTGAAGAATGCCATTGATTGGGTCAGTAGGGTCGATGAGCAGCCGTTCGATGGCAAGGCCATTGCCATCGTCGGTGCATCGATGGGCAATCTTGGTGCCGCGCGAGCGCAGTATCACTTGCGGCAGATTTTCGTGTTCCTGAACGGACTCGTCATGAATCGTCCCGAAGTCTTTGTTGGCGCGGCTCATGAGAAGTTTGATGACGATGGTACGCTGATCGATTCGGAAACCGGGGAGTTTCTCGCCGGCTTCATGAGACAATTTGCGGTGTGGATTGAAACGACGAAACCTGTCGCGCGGCTAAGCGCGTGACAGGTTCCGATTATTGAGAGAAGGAATAACAGCATGACGAATCGCATGCCGGCGTTGTTTATCGGGCATGGCAATCCGATGAATGCCATGGCCGACAACGATTACACTGGAGCCTGGTCGGCCCTTGGCCGTGAGATACCGCGGCCAAGGGCGGTGCTTTGCATTTCAGCACACTGGTACGAACCCGTCCGCTCCGT
>JAUHYO010000408.1 GCA_030426325.1 Gammaproteobacteria bacterium
GAATTTCCACAGTGCAACGCAACCTACGACAAGGATCGCAACCTCATCCTGCAATACGACGCCGTTCACCTCGGCGTCGCGACCCAGACGCCCGACGGACTAAAAGTGCCGGTTGTACAGCATGCCGAGATGCTCAACATCGACACACTTGCGAATGAGATTCGCCGGGTCACACAGGCCGCCCGCGACAACAGCGCGAAGAAAAACGAGCTGAGTGGCTCAACCATTACGATCACGAGCCTCGGCCGCCTGGGCGGTATTGCTTCAACACCGGTAATCAACCTGCCTGAAGTCGGCATTATCGGCGTCAATCGTGCCGTGGAACGTCCGATGGTGTTCAACGGGCAGATCGCCGTCCGGCTGATGATGAACCTGTCGTCTTCGTTTGATCATCGCTTTGTCGACGGCTACGATGCCGCTGCAATGATTCAGCGCATCAAGGAAATGCTGGAGCACCCGGCGACCATTTTTCTGCCTGACTAATCTTCACTGCCCTGTGTAAACTAGCCGGCATTGTGCCGGGGGGCACGCTGGAGCGGACCATGCTCGTAACGAAGGTGAATCTTGAGGCGCCCTATCTCCTGTACCTGGGCGATTGTCCCGATTGGCATCACGCCAAAACGGGTGCGGGCATTGCCTACTGGCGACCCGAGCGCTGCGCCGGGCAAATGCGACTACCGAGCTGCCCGGTAGACCTTGGTCTGCCCGAAATGAGTGTGCAGGAATCGGTCGATGCCGGTGTCCGCACGGTCGTCATCGGTGTCGCGCCGATGGGTGGCCGCATACCAACACAATGGATGCCGCAGCTTTGCGAACTGGCCGAGGCCGGCATCAATGTCGCCGCCGGACTGCATACCAAGTTGCACAGTCTGCCCGCACTGGTCGCGGCGGCCGCCAAAGGTAAGGCGACACTGACCGACGTGCGCATGCCGCCGGCCGATTTGCCGGTTGGTACCGGCCGTATGCGAAGCGGCAAACGCGTACTGATGGTTGGCACCGATTGTGCCGTCGGCAAGAAGTACAGCGCACTTGCCCTGCACCGGGAGCTGGAACGCCGCAACATCAAATCGAGTTTTCGAGCAACCGGGCAGACCGGCATCATGATAGCCGGCGAAGGTATTCCGGTCGATGCGGTGGTCGCCGACTTCATTTCAGGTGCTGCCGAAGTCCTGTCGCCTGACAACGATGACGACCATTGGGACGTGATAGAAGGACAGGGCTCGCTCTTGAACCCGAGCTATTCCGGCGTCAGCCTCGGCTTGCTGCACGGCTCACAGCCGAACGCCATAGTTCTTTGCCATGACGCGGAACGCCTCTCAATCGATGGCACTGAAGGCGACTATCCGATTCCGGAACTTGACGAAGTCATTGATGATGCACTGCGCTCAGCCCGCCGCATGCGAAAGGACTGCTTCTGCGCCGGTGTTAGCATCAATACCTCTTCGATGTCTGATCTCGATCGCGAGATGTACCTGTCCAGGATGCAGCAACACCTGGGCCTGCCTTGCGTCGACCCGGTGGCGACCGGGATGACCCCGATCGCCGACTTCCTGCTGAGGAACGCAACATGAAGCGCCAGCTCCGAATCCGGCTCGAATCGTGGCCGACAAAACAGCCTTTCCGAATTTCACGACACACCTGGAATGAATTCCCCTGCCTGGTTTGTGAAATTGAAGAAGGCGGGATCATCGGCCGTGGCGAAGGCATGGGGGTCTACTACCTGGGCGAGTCGATTGAATCGATGGCCACCCAGATTGATTCGGTCGAAGACGACATCGTCGCCGGTGTCGACCGGCAGGAATTGATGCAGCTGTTGCCGCCTGGCGGTGCGCGCTTTGCCGTGGACTCGGCACTCTGGGACCTGGAATCGCAACAGTCCGGTACCAGCGTCTGGCAGGCAGCCGGCGTTAGTCCGGATCCGGTCGAGACCGTGTTTACCATTGGACTTGAAGATGAGCCCGAGACGATGGGCGCCAAAGCCCTTGCCGCCTCGGACATCACACTGTTCAAAGTGAAGCTCGGCAACGACCGTCCGGTTGAACGTATTGCGGCTATCCGCGACGCGCGGCCGGACTCGCGACTGATCGTCGACGTGAACCAGGGCTGGACGTATGACGAACTCGTTGAATATGTGCCGCCATTTAAGGATCTCGGCGTCCTGATGCTGGAGCAGCCATTGCCGCGCGGCGAGGACGAAGGATTGGACAATTTCAAGTCTTCGATTCCACTGTGCTCGGATGAGTCCTGTCAGCATCTCGGCGAACTCGACGATGCGGTAAGGCGCTACCAGATGCTGAACATCAAGCTGGACAAGAGTGGTGGACTGACACACGGCCTAGAACTCGCGAGCGCTGCACGCGAACGCGGACTCGCACTGATGGTCGGTTGCATGGGCGGCACTTCGCTGTCCATGGCGCCGTCACATGTCCTGGCGCAGCAATGCAAGTTCGTCGATATTGA
>JAUHYO010000061.1 GCA_030426325.1 Gammaproteobacteria bacterium
CCACCTCGGCAACGATACCGGCGAAGTCGACGCCCATGCGCGGGTCGCCCGGCTGGCCGATGCCGGATGAAAGTCGCATCAGGTAGGGTGAGCCGCGCATGTAGTGATAGTCGAGCGGATTGGCTGCTGCGGCTCTTACCTGAACGATGATGTCCGTCGGGCCGGGTACCGGCTTCGCAACGTCGACGTACTCGAGTACTTCGGAACCGCCATAGCAACGCCGGACAACGGCCTTCATCGTGGATACATTATCGGCGATGCTTGGAGGCGCGCTGCAGTCGGATGTGTAACTGACCGTCAGCGCCAGCGCGCAAACAGCAACGACCAGGACCAGCAGGAATCCATTGATAATTTTGTATCGCAGTTTCATTACGCATCTCTTCCGTTGGATTGCAGGTCATGATCCTAGCACTTAGGCGCCCCTCTTTACTTCTCTATATCAATCGTGCGAACTTGCAAAAATGGATTACACAGACATAGCAGGGCAGCTGTGCAAGACCTGCCACTTATTCGGCAGTCGCCGATGGTGTCTTGCGACAAGTGGGAATTTCTCCGCGCGCGTCGGGCACGAACAGTTTCTCATCAGCCAATCCGGCCGTGAAAAATCAGAGCTCAGTCCCGACGACCTGATGTTATGTGATTTGGACGGCACCGCATTAAAGCCTGAACAAATACCATCGGCCGAAACACCGGTGCACGCCTGTTTATACAGGCTCGATGAAAATATCGGCGCAGTCCTGCACACCCATTCGGTACCGGCAACGGTATTGTCCAGGGCGGCCGAAACCGGCGTCGAGATCACAGGTTACGAAATGCAAAAAGCGCTCACCGGTGTGAAGTCGCACGAGGCGACGGTCACGGTGCCTGTTTTCGATAATGACCAGGATATGCACGCAATGGCAGTCAGGCTGACCAAAGCCTGGCGTGACGGCAGGATTGCGGTCCCGGGCCTGCTGATTCGCGGGCACGGCCTGTATGCCTGGGGCGCGGATATTGCAACAGCCCGGCGGCATATTGAGGGCTTCGAATTCCTCTTTGAGTGCCTGCTCAACGAGGATATGCGGCGATGACGGTTCGGGCGATTGTCACTGATATCGAGGGCACGACCAGCTCTATTGCCTTTGTACACGATGTTCTCTTTCCCTACGCCAGTGAGCGTCTGCCGGATTACGTCAGAAAATATTGCGATGCACCGGACGTAGCGCCATTGCTAAGGGCGGTGCACCGGATGCCGACGTTGAGAGGGTGATTGATATTCTGCTTGGGTGGATTGCGGATGACCGTAAAGCGACGCCGCTCAAGACACTGCAGGGGATGGTGTGGCGGCACGGCTACGAGCAGGGCGATTTCACGGGTCACATTTACGATGATGCTGCGGAAAAATTGCGCGAGTGGGCTGAGGCGGGCATCGACCTGTACGTGTACTCAAGTGGTTCCGTCGGCGCACAGAAGCTCCTGTTTCATTACAGCGATGCGGGAGACCTGCGGCCATTGTTTCGCGGCTACTTCGATACCGAAGTCGGACCGAAGCGACTGGGGGAGTCGTACAGGAATATCATTTCAAGAATCGGCATTGATCCGGCCGAAGTTCTTTTTCTGTCCGACGTTGCTGATGAACTGGATGCGGCGAAAGAGGCGGGCATGCAAACAACACAGCTGGTCCGGGATGACGAGGTCGTGCCCGGTGACCACCGGATTGCACGGGATTTCACCGAGGTAGTGGTAAACTGAGCGCATGAGCAAGCTGAGCGTATATCGAGAGTCCGACGGCGATACGCCGATCCGCGTTTCAGAAGCGTTTGACGAAATCGTTGCAGAATTGGCTGCGGTGGATGTCCGGCTTGAGCGATGGGAGGCAGACCGGCCATTGCCCGACGATGCGGATAACGACACGATCATCGCTGCCTACCAGACGGAAATTGATCGCCTGGTGTCGGAACGGGGTTACCAGAGTTTTGACGTCGTCAGCATTAGCGCAGACAACCCCGACAAAGACGCGTTCCGGACGAAGTTTCTCGATGAACATACCCACGGAGAAGACGAAGTTCGCTTTTTTGTTCGTGGGCAGGGCTTGTTCATCATGCACATCGACGACAAGGTGTATTCGATGCTGTGTGAAAAGAACGACCTGATTTCGGTGCCGGCCAATACCCGGCACTGGTTCGATATGGGTCCGAACCCAAACTTCACGGCCATCCGGCTGTTCAATAATCCTGAAGGCTGGGTCGCACAGTTCACCGGCGATGACATCGCGAAGCGGTTTCCGTTACTCGAAAACTGAGTCCGCTATTTCTTGTTGGCGTCATCCCAGATCTTGGGTTCCCACAATTCGACCTTGTTCCCGTCAGGATCCATGATCCAGGCAAACACGCCGTTTTCGTGGTACTCGGGCCCCTGCAGGATCTCGATACCGGATTGTCTGAACTGATCAAGCATGGCCTCAAGATCGTCGACCCGGTAATTGATCATGAACGTTGAATCACTCGGACTGAACCATTCGCTCGTCGATTCGGCGACGTGCCAGACCGTCAGCCCCTTATCCTCAGCGTGATCGTCTTCCCACTGCAGTATCGAGCCACCAAAGTCCTCAAGGCTCATGCCGAGGTGTTGTCGATACCATGCCGACAGGGCTTTCGCATCGCCTTTCGACTTCAAGAATACGCCGCCAATCCCGGTTACTTTGCCCATGGTTTTAAGCTCTCCTTCCGTTGGTGTTCGAATTAACTCCGCGCGTCCAAACTCCCGCCATGCGCCGTCCGCCGTTTTCAGCGAATTCTGCGTCAGAAGCGCGCCCTCGGGCGTTACCTGGTAAATCGAGCGTCCCAGTTTCTCATTGCCGGCGGCCCAGATTACCGTCAGAGTGGTGCCGTCGAGATTCGCCTGCAAGGGCATCACTGCCCCGGTGTTGTCGACCCAGAAGCCTTCAAGTTGCTGATCACCGCTTGACTGATAGTAACCGACGCCTTCGAAGGATACTGGTTCGCCGTTCTTGCCGGTGAACAGATTGTTCAGCTTCAGTTGTGTCATCCGGCCACCCAGCGCCGGTGACCAGGCGTGGCGAACGAAGGAAGTTTCGCCGGATTGATTCCCGACTCCGGACCACTCGCCGTGCAGGAACGCCAATTCGTTTTCGGCGTGTCCGGTTAATGAAATCGAAATCAAATACAACGCAGTTAGAATTCTGATCATATCCCTGGTCCTCATTCCCGGCATTCAAACTCTCCCGTTCAGTCCCGATGACCTGCTCGCGTCACCGGAATAATGCAGTCCATGTTCCACTCAGCCATCCGGGTGGGTCGCGGGTCACTGAAGTACATTTCGATCGCAGGCATGGGCGTTTGAACATAGGCGCTTTTCGGCAGCCAGTCACGGGCAAGTTGGTCCCATGCCTTGATGTAGTCGTCGACCTGGCCGACACAATGAATGACAGCGGCGGTAAACGGCGCGAATTCCTGGATCACGACAGGCCCCGACGGTAGCGGGTTCGCATCGACAGGATAGCCGAGTGTGAAGTCGATCGCCGGTGGGCTGGATGAAAACAAATCGGCATAGCTGAGTCCCATAAAACCAAATTCATCTCTGAGTTGCCCGTGTTCAATCACCCACGCTTCCAATCGATCAAAGCCACGTGCCAGGTTGTCGCCGATCGTTGGTTTGGCAATCCTCATCAACGCAAGGCGCATGGCCGGGTAGCGCCGAATCGAGACCGTACCACGACGACTGCCGGGCAACTCCGGCAGCGACTTCCATAAATAAGCATTGTTGACGGCCGATGCTTGACAATTCTTGTAATTTTTAAGCCTGCGGCGCCTGTCCCACTCATTCGGCGCGGTCCCGTAGAATGCCTTGAATGACCGTGACAGCGCCGACAGGTCAGAGTGGCCGCTGGCAAAGGCGGCCTCAGTCAGTGTCATGTCGGGTGATGCCCGAAGCATTTTCACAGCAAACTCAATGCGGGCACGTCGCACATAGGCTCCCGGGGATTCGCCGATATGCTGTTTGAAAAATGCAATGAATCGCTCGGGTGAGAGGTTGCAATGCCGGGCGAGATCGGCGATGGAGTGTTCCAGCGAGGGGTCCCTGTGGATTCTGGCGACGGCCTGTTCTGCGGCCTTAAGTCCTCGCTCGCTGGTTGATGCCTTCATGCCGACCTCTCATGACTTACTCTGTTCCGGTGAAAAGCCCGGCGATGTCATCTGCCAACGCATAGAACCCATCAACCGTGCCATCGCCGGGGTATTGTTCGATATTGATGTTCGCCAGTGTGACAACAGCCATACCAGCATCCGGATACACTCGCAAATTCGCCATGCAACCGTAATGGCTGCCGGTATGGCCGATCCACCGCATGCCATTGACTTCCCCGGTATTCCAGCCGAGCGCATAGCCAGGGCTGGATGCGTCCTTTGCGTTTTCACTGGCGTCCAACAGCGTTGTGAGCGTATCAGGCGAAAGAAAGTCACCGTTGATTACCGCATCACCAAAGCGTGCCAGATCCGTCGCGCTGGACAAGTAGCCGCCACCGGGCCAAAGATCGCTGTTATTAACCGCGGGAGCATTTAGCAAGTTGCCGTCTTTATCGCGTCGGTAAAACGCTGTCCGTTGCGGGATGATTGCGTCGATCCGGTCCGGAACCATTGAGGCAAGATTCAGTGGGCGGGTTATGCGTCGTTCAACGAAATCGACGTACGTCATGTTCGTAAGCTGTTCAATGACCGCGCCGATCAGGTTGAAGCCGAAACTCGAGTAGCCGAACCGGCTTCCCGGCGTGAACAGGAGCGGTTTGTCCCAGTACTTGTCCATCGCGTCGGTCATTGAGTCGTATTGGGTATGCTGAACAAAGTCGTCGCCGGCATAGTGCGGTATGCCGGAGCGGTGCAAAAGCAGCTGTCGAGCCGAGATGTTGTCCCCCTTGCCTGCGAACAGCGTCGAGTAATGGCTGATCGGCTCGTCAAGACCGAGTTTCTTGTCCTCGACTAGCAAGGCAACAGCCGTCGCTGTCAGGGACTTGGAAATACTTCCTATCCGAAAACGGGTGTCATTCTGAACCGGTGTGGCCTGTTCGATATTGGCAAGGCCAAAACTTTCGGCCCAGACCCGGCGACCGCTAATGACAACAGCAACCGACAGGCCAGGTATTTTTTCTGCACCGACGAGCGTCGCGGCAAATCGTTCGGCCATAGCGATCGCCTGATCGCGGGAGGCATCAGTGTCGGCGCTGCCAGTCGCACAAACGAGCAACAGCACCAGGGCGGTGACTGACTTCATGATGTCAGTATAGGCGATCGCCCGAATCGTCACCTAGAAGCGCATGATTACCTTGCCGATTACCGTTCGGTAGTCCTGGAACAGGATGCCCGAGAAATAGGACTCATCGTAGGATGCAAGAATGTCTTCGTCAGTCAGGTTCAGGAAGTTGAGTGAGAAAGACACATTCTCCAGGGCATCGTAGGCGAGGCGCAGGTCAACACGGGTGTAGGCAGGCAGTTTATAGGTACCGAAATTGTCTATCTCGCGTTTGCCAATGTCGACAATGCCGCCGCCAATACTCAGTCCCTGCAGTGCACCTTCCAGAACTTCGTAGGTTGTGTAGAGCTTGATCTGGTGGCGTGGCGTGTTCGCACGCTGCTGGCCAATCATGCCGGGGAAGGGTGCATCAGTGACGGTGACGTCGGTATAGCCGTAGCTCAGGAAAATGTTCCAGCCCGGGACCGGCTCGCCAATGGCTTCGAATTCGACGCCCTCGTGCTTCTGTCCGTCAATGCCAATGTTAAAGGGCTGACCCGGGAAATCAGGATCGGATGCGGCGACGTTGTCACGGTCTATCGTGAAATAGGCGAGCGCCATGTTGAGCCGGTCGTCAAAGAGCTTCGCCTTGATGCCGGCTTCCCACTGTTTGCCTTGTTCCGGATCGAGGTGACCGCCGGTTGCCGTAGCGGCGCGGCGGAACAGCAGGCCCTCGGAATAGCTGGCGAACAGGTTCATGTTCTCCCGAATCTGGTAGACGATACCGAAGCGCGGCAACACCGTGTCGTCGGCGTATTTGTCGGTCAGACCGAACCAGCCGCCCGCGCCGCGGGGCGTATTCTCATAACGCGTCCAGCGTGCGCCGGCCATGATGGTCAGGCGGTCACTCGGGTGCAGCAGCAACAGGCCGCCAAATCCGAGGTCTTTCTCGTCCTGGCTGTTAACTGGCGAGCCCACCGCCGGTGGCATCGCAAAGCCGGTGGGGTCGTGGCTCAGCAGGTTTATTGTGCCCAGGTAGCCGAAGTAGCAGCAGGGGTTGTCGTCGCGATTCTGGCGATAAAAAGCATCCAGCATGAATTCGTGCTTGCCGCCAAAGGCATCGAAGCTTCCGGAGAGCGTTGTATTCGCCGTCCAGATCTTGAGTTCACGCTCAGCGTTGTAGTCCCAGAAATCGACGTCGCCGCTGGCACTGGCCAGTCCCCAGACATAGGGCTCGCGCCAATCGTACGCGCTGTCCGAATAGGCGCCGGCAACAGAGAGGTTCAGGTCTTCGTTAAATTCGTGCAGCAGGTTGGCCTGGATGTAGGTTGTGCGCTGAATCGACCGGCCCCAGTCCGTGCTGAAGTATCGCTCTTTGTCCACGGGAAGAAGCTCAAAGGTGTCGGTCAGTGCAACGCCCCAACTTTCTTTCACGGTTCGCTCCGAGTGGAACGCGGTGAGGTCAATCGTTGTATCGTCATCAATGTCATAACTCAGGCTCGGCGCAACCGTTGTCGTTTCTCGCGACGCAATGTCCTGGGCGTGTTCGGTGTCTTCGTGTGCCAGGATCAATCGCCCGCGCAGTCGCTCGCTATCGGTCAATGAACCGGTTGTATCCACAAGTAGCTTGTATTTTTGATGCGCACCGAGTGTTACCTCGCCAATCGTCTGTTGCTGCGCCTGCGGTTTCTTGAGTTGCAGGTTCAGCGTACTGCCGTAGTCACTTTGTCCGTACAGTATCGACGACGGGCCGCGCACGAGTTCGGCTCGTTCGACGAGATCAAAGTCGATGACGAAGCCCTCGTTGATGATTGGCACGGAATTGACTTTGTAGCCTTGCCGGAAATCGACGTGAAACCCTCGTGCGACAGCGTCAAAAAACATCGACAGGTCGCGATCGTTGTCCAGCGTGTTGGGTGCGAGCGACGCAACGTCACCGTAACTGTCAGCACCCGATATGTTCATCAGCTCTCGCGAAACAATGGTGAGCGACTGCGGCGTATCGAATACATCCATGCGAATCTTGGTCGCCGCTGATGAATCCGACGGGGCGAATTTCCGCTTTGCGCCGATGACGACAATTTCGTCAACCTCTTCTGCGGCGCCGCTTCTCGTGTCCTGTGCAAACGATTGTGTCGCCGGGACGGACAAGGCAAGGATCGCCGGGAGGAGTCGAGTGATGATCTTTAGATCAAGTCGTGCAAGGGAGTGTACATTCAACATGGTGTGCCTCCGTCGTGCTGGTGCGAGTTCATGTTTTTGGCCAGATGACCGGGAACCAGTCTTCCCGAAGTCGTTGACCGGGCGTCATGCCGTGATCGGGGAATGGCGGCGAGGTTGGGCCGGGCCGGGTTGCATAGCGGCCGTCGTCGCCAATCCACCGGAGTGACAGCGCCCGGCGACGATCCTTGCTCAGGTTTGCGCGAGAACCGTGCGCGGTCCGGTAGTGGAACATGACGACATCACCCGGCTGCATTTCCCACTCAAGTACCCGGTAAGCGTCGGGCTCTGCTTCCGGATTCGGGACCGGCCGGTACTCGGTACCGTTGCCGTAAAAATTGGAGTCATCTAGCCATCGCACGGGGAGTACGAGTCGCTTCCACCGGTGGGATCCGGAAATAAAACGCAGCGTCGTTTCTTTTACCGGGTCAACGGGAATCCAGAAGCTGACGAGTTGCTCGCCATCGATAAAATAATAAGGATAGTCCTGGTGCCAGGGCGTGACTTTTGATGTGCCGGGTTCTTTGACCAGTACATGATCATGGAAAAGTTGGGCAGTGTCCGACTCGAGAATGGCAGCCGCCGCCTCCGCGGCGGATGAGTTTTCGATAATGTCCTGGAATTCGGGAATGCGCTGCCAGTTGCAGTAGTCGTCGAAGAAGCTGCCGCTGTCCGCCTTCGTCACAACGTCCTTGGCATAGGGGCCGGGATTCTCCATGTTGCGTTGAATACCCGCCGCGATGACATCGACCCAGTCCTTGAACAGACCCCGGATGCAAACGACCCCGTGGGTCTGGAAGTGGTCGATATCGTCCTGTGTGATTGGGCTGCCGGACATAGCAAGAATTCCTCCAGGCTTGCGGAAAACGCAACTTCGCCCAAATCTCGCTGAATCCGATCATAGAAACAAACAATAATTTACTATACTGTAAATAGTCTTAATCTATATCAGGGATCACAGGCGGCCGACCGTTTGTCATGCACATCACACTCAGACATCTTGCCGCGTTCGTTGCGACTGCTGAACACCAAAGCCTGACGGCGGCAGCCTTGCACCTGAATATTTCGCAACCCTCCGTTTCGTCCAGTATCGCGCTGCTTGAGGATCACTACGGGCGACGGCTGTTCACGCGGCACCCGGGGCAGGGCGTCAAGCTGACTACGTTCGGTACCCAGGTCGCAAAGCGCAGCCGGAAACTGCTGTCCGATGCCCTGGATCTCGAGAGTTTCGGACATCGCGAAACGTCGCTGGGAGGAACGCTCGTGGTTGGCTGTTTCAAGGATCTGGCGCCGTATTACATGCCAACGCTGTTGCGTACATTTCTTGCCGCTGAGCCGGCGGTGACGGTTCGACTAAAGGAATGCGATTTCGACGAAATAGGCACCATGCTAAACGACGGAGCGATCGATATTGCATTGACCTACGATCTTCTGATTCCCGCAGCGATGGAGAAGACCGTTCTTGCACAACAGCAGCCGCACTGTCTGTTTGCCGAGGGTCATCCGATCGGGAAGCGGAAAACCGTGTCCCTGAAAGAGCTGTCGCAGTTCCCGCTGATACTGGTGAACCAGGCCGGTAGCTGGCAATACGTTTTGCAGCTATTTCACAGTCAGTCACTCAATCCGGCAATCGCATTCAGACCGTCGTCGTTTGAAATGCAGCGCGCCCTTGTTGCGCGGAATTTCGGCGTTGCGATTTCGTATACCCGTCCGGCGACGGATCGAAGCTACGACGGGTCGCCGGTTTGCGTTCGACCCATATCGGATGCACTGCCACAACAGGCGGTCTTGCTCGCGCACCCGGCGGCAAGCCTGATGACCAGTCAGGCGGCGGCTTTCGCGAAATCCTGTGTTGCAGCAGCCGGAAGCCTGCCGGAAATCGACCATTCGGACGCAGAGCCCTAGATACGAACAAACCCCGATATCCCGCACCGGGTACTTCCAGTAGCGTGACTCAGGACCTTGTCAGGGAGGCAGTCATGCCGAGTGAAATTGCACCAGTTCTTGCCGAGCTTCGCCAGGATCACCGCAATATGGCGCGCTTGCTCAATCTGTTGGAAGAGCGCGCGGAAGCAATCCTCGAAGAAGAATCATCTGACCTCGAGCTGATGCTGGACATCATGCACTACATGACAGTCTACTCAGACGCGGTGCACCATCCGAAAGAAGATCGCTTGTATGCAGAGCTGTGTGCGGCGCGCCCGGATCTGTCGCAGGGAATGGGTCGCGTTTGCGACGAACACCACACATTGAGTTTGCAGAGCGTCGTACTAAGAGACAAGCTGGTGGAAGCGTTCTCCGGCGGCGTAGTACGCCGCAACGACATTTTCGCTGACGCGCTGCGCTATGTCGGGTCGCTACGCGCGCATATGCGCTGGGAGGAGTCCGACCTGTTTCGGCGCCTCGATGAAATGGTTGATGACGGCCATTCACTTATTGAGTCATCAACCTTTGTGCAACGCCGGGACCCGCTTTTTGGTGCGACGCTTGAAGCACGATTCAAGACGCTCTTTGAGGCAATAAACGCCTGAATGCAGCGACAAGCCGTGGCGCACCATGATTCGATCAGCTCGACGGAGCGGCCGAAGGTACCCAGCCACCGCCGAGCGCCTTGTAAACTGAAACAAACGCCAGTGCATTCTCCGTTTCCGCTTGCGCGCGCAGGCTTTGCGCTTCAAGCAGGCGTCGTTCGGCATCCAGTACGGCAAGGAAACTGTCGAGTCCATTGCGAAAACGCGACTGCGCCAACTCAACCGCACGCGCACTCGCTTTTTCAGCATCGTCCAGGTGTGCCTCGCGATTCGCCGATCGTGCGAAAGCGACCAGCGCATTTTCCGTTTCCTCCAGCGCCACCAAAACCGTTTGCTCATAGTTGGCAAGGTGGGCCTCCGCACTGGCATCGGCTGCACGAATCCGGGCCCGGACACGACCCAGGTCCAGGGCCGGCCAGCTGAGGAAAGGACCGAATGACCAGCGTTCCGTCGCTCCCTGCCCGAAGTCTGCTGCCGAGCTCGAGAAGTACCCGGCAGAACCGATCAACGTGACACGGGGAAAGAGGTCCGCTGACGCGATCCCGATTTCGGCCGTAGCGGCGGCGAGACGGCGTTCTGCCGCGTGAATATCGGACCGGCGGCGCAGCAAACTCGCCGGGTCACCGATGGATACTGTAGCCGGCAATGCCGGCAACGGTGCCGACACTGACAATGATTCGACCAGGGACTGTGGCGCTTGTCCGACAAGCACTGCAAGTCGGTGAATGGTGCGCGCCACATCCACCCTTAGCGACTCGGCCGTCGCGCGCGTCGTCGCAACTTGTGCCTCTGCGCGGGCAACATCGAGATCCGTTCCACGACCGCGCTGCCGGAGCGCCTCCGTCAACTCAAGTGTGCTTGCCTGGTTGTCAGCGTTCTGGATCGCTACCGCCAACTGGCGTTGTGCACCGCGGAGTTCAAGGTAAACGCGCACAACCTCCGCGGTCACGCTGACGGTGAGTGCATGCCGATCGGCGACTTCAGCCTCGTACCGGGCTGTCGTCGCTTCCGTTGTCCGGGAAACTCGCCTGAAAAGATCCAGTTCCCATGCCGCATCGAAACCGGCGTCGTAATACGTGTCGATTTCCGGATCGACTGGCAGCGAAGCCGCGCTGGTGCGCTGCCGTGTCGCGCTACCCGATGTCGTGACCGTCGGGAATGCATCAAACCTCTGCAGGCGTAGCAGGGCACGCGATGCCCGGATATTGGCGTTCGCCGCCCGCAAGTCCCTGTTGGCAACCAGTGCCTGGCCGATCAGGTCGTCCAGCAATGGATCGTCAAGCGATCGCCACCAGTCCGTCTCGGGTTCATCGGACACAAACACCGATGCGCCTGCGCTCTTGAAATCCACGGCGACAGCATCCTTTGGCGCACGGTAATCGGGGCCCGCTGCACACGCGGCAAAAAACATGAATAAGGGAGCGATCCAAATTTGTCTGATCATCGAGATGCACCTACAACGTCGAGCCGATCATCGAGCGTTATGGACGCCCTTCTGTCCGACGCCTTGCGATGATCGGCGGCTATCAGTGAATAAAAAACCGGCACAATGAACAGCGTAAATACGGTGCCTACAATCATGCCAGCGACCAAAATTGTGCCAATACTGTTGCGTGCTGCGGCGCCAGGACCCGAGACCAGGATAAGTGGCAGGTGTCCGAAAACGGTTGCCGCCGAGGTCATCAGAACCGGGCGCAAACGCGTCGACGCAGCCTCGCGAATAGCCGCTAACTTGTCGGCGCCGTCGGCTTGCAGCTTGTTGGCAAACTCAACAATCAGGATGCCGTTTTTCGCAATCAGGCCGACAAGCGTGATCAGTCCAACCTGCGAGTAGACATTGATGGTCGTCAGGTCGAGGAAGCTGAATAACAGTGCGCCGGAAATTGCGAGCGGCACCGAACCGAGCAGCACGATCAACGGATCGCGGAAGCTTTGGAATTGCGCCGCAAGTACCAGGTAAATCAGCAGCAGTGAGAAAGCGAGCGTAGTGCCCAGGGTGCCGCTTTCGTGGCGGATCTGCCGCGACTCGCCCGCGTAGTCGACGACGACGGTCGGGTTGCCCGCGGCCAACACGGCACTTTCAAGAACGGCGAGACCTTCCTCTTTTGTGACACCGGGCTGTACGCCGCCAAAAATGCGCACCGAATTGCGTTGCTGGAAACGGTTCAGCGTTCGAGGTGCCGCCGCGGTTTCAATCCGCGTAAACGTCGATATGGGAACCAGGTCGCCGTCGGGTGTGCGAATTTTCAGGTTGAGCAAGGGCGCAAGCGATCCACGGCTCTCGTCGCCGATCTGCGGTATGACCTTGTAACTGCGTTCGAAATAACTAAAGCGATTGACGTATCCGCCGCCGAGCAAGGTGCCGAGCTCCCGACCGACCGTCGCAAGGTCCAGA
>JAUHYO010000409.1 GCA_030426325.1 Gammaproteobacteria bacterium
CCCGGCGTTGGAAGCTGCAGTCGCGCTGTCGGTGCGCCACATCAATGATCGTCATTTGCCCGACAAGGCCATCGATGTCATGGATGAGGCGGGTGCCAACCTTCGCCTAAAGCCCGAGGCCAGCCGCGGCAAGCGCGTCACCGTCAAGATGGTCGAATCCATTGTCGCGAAAATGGCGCGGATTCCGGAGAAGAGCGTTTCCTCGTCGGATCGCGATGCGCTGCGCACGATGGAACGCGATCTGAAGCTGACCATATTTGGTCAGGATCAGGCGATCGAAGCGCTCAGCGGCGCAATCAAAATGTCCCGTTCGGGCCTCCGCGACGAGGAAAAGCCGATTGGCTCATTCCTGTTCTCGGGTCCAACCGGCGTCGGCAAGACCGAGGTTACGCGGCAGCTGGCGCTGATCATGGGGGTTGAGTTGATTCGCTTCGATATGTCCGAGTACATGGAGCGCCACACGGTATCGCGGCTTATTGGCGCACCCCCGGGATACGTCGGGTTCGATCAGGGCGGACTCTTAACAGAGGCTGTTAATAAAAACCCGCATGCTGTTGTTTTATTGGATGAAATTGAGAAGGCGCATCCCGAGGTTTTCAATCTCCTGTTGCAGGTCATGGACCACGGCACGCTTACCGACAACAACGGCCGCAAGGCTGATTTCAGGAATGTGATCCTCGTGATGACGACCAATGCCGGGGCCGAGGAATCAAGCCGCGCATCGATCGGCTTTACCGAACAGGACCACAGTTCCGATGCGATGGCGGTGATCACCAAGCGTTTCTCGCCGGAATTCCGCAACCGACTGGACGCCATTATCCAGTTTGCGCCGCTGGCGATGGATTCGATCAAGCGCGTGGTGGACAAGCTGGTCGTGGAACTGGAGGCCAAACTGGGCAACAACAACGTCACGCTTGAGCTTGACGATGAGGCGCGTCACTGGATTGCCACGCGTGGTTACGACCCCAAAATGGGGGCGAGGCCGATGGCAAGAATTATCCAGGAGCAGATCAAGCGGCCGCTGGCGGAAGAACTGCTATTCGGTAGCCTGGCGAAAGGCGGGCACGTCAAAATTGTCGTCGGTCAGGATGACAACCTCAAATTAATTGCTGAACCGGTGCTCAGAGAGCTGGAGCACTTGCCGTAAGACTAGCGACCGCGGTAGACGATGCGGCCTTTGCTGAGGTCGTAAGGAGTAAGTTCGACGGTGACTTTGTCACCGGTCAGAATGCGAATGTAATTCTTACGCATTTTTCCGGAGATATGCGCGGTAACAACATGCCCGTTTTCGAGTTCGACTCGAAACGTCGTGTTGGGAAGCGTCTCATTTACGACGCCTTCCATCTGCAGGGCTTCTTCTTTTGCCAAGGGGTTAAATCTCTGTAGTGCTAAAAGGCTGGCGAATTGTGCAGAAACAGCGTGGCTATTGCAATGTGCCAGCTCTTAATTCGAGCAATAACTCGGCACACGGGATCGCGGAAACCGGCCATTGACGCGTCCGAACGGCCGGATCGCAGCTGCGATCGAGCAGGGCACTGAATTCCGTTCGAGGCACGGTTCTGGCGCCCAGGGACAGCAAATGGCCGGATACGACCTGGCAGTCGAGGAAGTCTGTTTCGCCTCGGGACATACGGTTTGCGATGTACAGCATTGCCATTTTGGATGCATTTGGCCGCGCGCTGAACATCGACTCTCCGAAGAAGGCTGTGCCTATTGCGAGTCCGTACAGGCCGCCGCAAAGCTCATCGTCGTCCCAGACTTCAATGGAATGCGCCCAGCCGATGTCATGCAATTTTCCATAAGCAGCGATCATTTCCGCCGTAATCCAGGTGCCCTGTTCCGAACGGCGTGGCCCGGCACAGGCTCGAATAACGTCTGAAAACGCGGTATTGATTCGTATTTCGGCACTGGACCGGCGAATGTCGCGGCGCAATCGACGCGGGACAGCAAAGTCGCCAGGCAGGAAGACGCAGCGAGGGTCGGGCGACCACCACAGCAGTGGCTCGCCTTCGATCGACCACGGGAAGATGCCGCGGCGATAGGCGGCGAGCAGGCGGTCGGGACTCAGGTCGCCACCGCAGGCCAGTAGACCGTCGGGTTCTTTCAGCGCCGCATTGACCGGAGGGAAGCTGTCCGACGGATCATCCGCCGCAAGCCACTTGATGCGAGTGCGGGTCACTGCGGCTCACTCGTCGCCTTGTAGGGCGTGTGGGCGTCCACCTCGTCCATATAGCGCTCGACATGCCTGCCTTCTTCATCAAGGTAGCGTTCGATGGCGTTCGCAAATTGCGGATGCGCCAACCAATGCGCGGACCGGGTCGTAACCGGCGAGAAGCCCCGGCTGACCTTGTGTTCACCCTGGGTGCCGGGTTCGAACAACTGCTTGCCGGTTTCAATGCAATAGTCAATGCCCTGGTAGTAGCAGGTCTCAAAATGCAAGGCGTCGTAGTGCCCGT
>JAUHYO010000062.1 GCA_030426325.1 Gammaproteobacteria bacterium
GAATCGTCGGTTGAACCTCGCGATTTGCTCATCACGCTATGCGATGACATTCCGTCATTCGCCGACTCCTTCCCGCGAGTTGCCGAACTCGTTTCATCCGACGCCGATTGCCGCGAGCGAAGCCGCAAGCGTTATGCCATTTACCGTGACCACGGTCACACACTGGAAACTCACAGGATCTGATGGATAAGTCCTACCAATCTCAAGACATCGAACAACGTCTGTACAAGCACTGGGAAGAACAAGGCTACTTCAAGCCCCAGGGCGACGGTGAACCCTATTGCATTGTCATTCCGCCGCCTAACGTGACCGGAACGCTGCACATGGGTCACGCCTTCCAGGACACGATCATGGATGCGCTGACGCGTTTTCATCGTATGAAGGGCCATCGCACACTCTGGCAGCCGGGCATGGACCACGCTGGCATTGCCACACAGATGGTCGTGGAGCGAATCCTGAATAACGATGGCTTGTCGAAACACGATCTTGGTCGTGAAAAATTTGTCGAGCGCGTCTGGTCCTGGAAAGACGAATCCGGCGGTCAGATCGCCAATCAAACCCGTCGCCTTGGCGCATCCGTGGACTGGAGTCGAGATCGTTTTACGATGGACGAAGGTCTGTCCGAAGCTGTCCGCAAGGTATTCGTGCAATTGCACGACGAAGGACTGATTTATCGGGGCAAGCGTCTCGTCAACTGGGACCCTGTGCTGCACACGGCCCTGTCCGATCTCGAAGTGCTGTCGGCCGATGAAGACGGCCACCTTTGGCATTTCCGCTATCCATTGGCATCCGGCGATGGCCACCTGGTGGTTGCGACAACCCGACCGGAAACCATGCTCGGTGACAGCGCCGTTGCCGTTCATCCGGATGATGATCGTTACAAGCATCTTGTTGGCCAGGAATTGATTCTGCCCATCGTTGGCCGCCGTATTCCGATTATCGCCGATCACTACGTTGAGCCTGAGTTCGGTACCGGCTGCGTCAAGATTACTCCGGCACACGACTTCAATGACTATGAGATCGGCAAGCGTCATGACCTGCCGATGTACAACGTTCTCACCGATGATGCCCGGATGAACGACGAGGTTCCGGACGACTATCGCGGCATGGATCGATTCGAGGCCAGTTTGAAGCACTCGGTCTGCTGGACAAAGTTGAAAACTACGTTGTCAAAATTCCCCGTGGCGATCGCAGCAATGCCGTGGTCGAGCCCTACCTCACCGACCAGTGGTACGTCAAAATCGAGCCGCTGGCGAAGCCTGCCATCGAAGCGGTCGAAACCGGGCGCATCAAATTCGTACCGGAGAACTGGTCAAAGACTTACTTCGACTGGATGTACAACATCCAGGACTGGTGCATCAGCCGCCAGCTGTGGTGGGGACACCGAATCCCGGCATGGTATGACGATGACGGCAATGTCTTTGTCGGTCATTCCGAAGATAACGTTCGCGATAAGCACAAGCTTGGCGATCGCCCCCTGCAGCAGGACAACGACGTACTCGACACCTGGTTCTCATCTGCCTTGTGGCCCTTCAGCACGATGGGATGGCCGGAGCGAACCCGGGAACTCGACGAGTTTTATCCGGGCAATGTGCTGGTCACCGGTTTTGACATTATTTTCTTCTGGGTCGCCCGCATGATCATGTTCGGGTTGAAATTCATGGACGAAGTGCCGTTTCGCGAAGTCTACATTCACGGGCTGATTCGCGACCAGGAAGGACAGAAGATGTCCAAGACCAAGGGCAACGTGCTGGACCCGATCGATCTGATCGACGGCATCGGACTTGAAGCACTGGTCGAAAAGCGCACGCACGGCATGATGCAGGACCACCTTGCACCCAAAATTGAGAAAGCGACGCGCAAGCATTTCCCGGACGGCATTGATCAGTTCGGGACCGATGCGCTGCGCATGACATTTGCGTCACTTGCGACAACCGGCCGGGACATTCGTTTCGACCTGGGACGCATCGATGGCTACAAGAACTTTTGCAATAAGTTATGGAACGCCGCCCGCTACGTCCTGATGAACACCGAGACGCCGCATGATGGCGAGGCTGAGTTCAGTTCTGCTGACCGCTGGATCAAGGCACGGCTGAACCAGACGACCAACGAATTGCATCAGCACTTCGCGAACTATCGCCTGGATCTTGCCGCACAGTCCATCTACGACTTCACCTGGCACGAGTTTTGCGACTGGTACCTGGAACTCTCGAAACCGATACTGCAATCCGATGATGCGTGGTCCGCACTGCAGCGTGGCACCCGGCAAACACTGATCGAAGTTCTCGAAACAGTGCTCCGGTTGCTACACCCGCTGATGCCGTTTGTGACCGAAGAGATTTGGCAGCAAGTCGGCAAGCGCGCAGGCATCGCTGGCGATACGATTATGCTACGGCCCTATCCTCCAGTATCGGATGCATCCGATGATGCGGCCATTGCCGATATAGAATGGGTTAAGCAGTTCATTCTGGGTATTCGCCAGATTCGTGGTGAGATGGACATATCACCGGGGAAAAACTTGCCGGTCCTGTTACAGGGTGCCAGCGCTCTCGACCGGCAGCGCGCCGCTGAACAGGTCACGTTATTGCGTCGTGTCGGCCGGGTTGAATCGATTACCGTGCTCGAGGATGACGAGCAGCCGCCCGCCGTCGCAACGGCACTGTTGGGCGAAATGCGATTGCTCGTGCCGATGAAAGGGCTGATCGACATCGATGCCGAACGAACGAGGCTGACAAAGCAACAGGACAAAGCCAGCGCCGACCTCAAACGTAGTACTACCAAACTTGCGAATGAAAACTTTGTGAACAATGCACCACCCGAGGTTGTCACACAGGAACAGGAACGCGTTGCAGAGTTCAAGCGAACTCTGGCCCAGTTAAGCGAACAACTCGAAAAACTGGACGAGCTCACCTGAAGCCGATTGCATTCTGAGGACTGCATCACATTCTGACGCGGATCGAGTGCAAAAAGCGGCCGTATCGGTGACGATACCTGCTTGAGGAGAATTGAATGCAGCGTGGCAGCACCGTAGAACAGATTCCTAGCAGCATGGGTGCGCAACGCGACGCCATTGAGCGCGCGCGTCGCACGCTCGGCACAATCATTCTCGGCAAAGACGAGCAAATCTCGCTCGCCCTGTCCTGCCTGCTGGCGCGCGGTCACTTGCTGATCGAAGACCTGCCCGGCCTGGGTAAAACAATGCTGGCACAATCCCTGGCGCGTACTCTGGGACTTACCTACCGTCGAATTCAGTTCACCAGTGACCTTCTGCCCGCCGACATTATCGGTGTATCCGTATTCCGGCAGGACCGCGGTGAATTCGAGTTTCAACCGGGCCCCGTATTCTCACAATTGATTCTCGCCGATGAAGTCAATCGTGCGACGCCGAAAGCACAAAGCGCACTGCTGGAAGCCATGGAGGAGTACCAGGTATCCGTTGATGGTGAAACGCGTGCGTTGCCAAAGCCCTTCTTTGTCGTTGCGACGCAGAACCCGGGCGATCAAATCGGAACGTTTCCGCTGCCGGAATCACAGCTTGACCGATTCCTGATGCGAGTTGCAATCGGTTATCCGAATGAAGCCAGCGAACGCGAACTTATAGCCGGCGCTGACCGCCGCGCGATGATTGACGAAATCGAAGCTATCACCGGGCCAGAAACACTGCTGGAACTGCAACGATCGGCGGCCCGGCAAACGGTGAGTGAACCCTTGATTGATTACGTGCAGGCCCTGGTTCGTTTCACGCGGGAATCTGCCGAGATAGAGACCGGACTCTCGCCTCGTGGCGCACAGGCGCTGGTTGCTGCCGCCCGGTCGCGCTCTTTTATAGAGAATCATTCCGGTGTTTTTCCTGATGACATCCAGGCCATATTTGCATCCGTCGCCGGACACCGGCTGAAACCCGCTGGCAGCACCCAATTCCGAAGCCCCTCTGAGCTGTGCCAGCATGTCCTCGATTCAGTGGCAATTCCCTAGAGCCCTCAAGGGCCTGAGACCAACTTTCGTCGCACGGCGAATTCGCGATGGCGCGACGGCACGTGCCGGCCAGTGGGCGCGGAAACGCCAGGGCAAGGATTCGGAAACGACGACACTGCGGCCTGGTCGCGTGTATATCCTGCCGACCGGGGTTGGGCTGGTTTTCGCGTTGATGGCGTTTGCGATGTTGCTGGGCTCAATGAATTACAACAACAACCTTTCTTTTGCCCTGACGTTTTTGCTTGCGGGCATTGGGTTGGTTGCCATGCATCAGTGCCAGCGAAACCTGGTTGGCCTGGAGCTGACATTCGCCGGCACGGAGCCCGTTTTCTGCGGGCAATCCATTCGCTTTCGGGTTGCTATCACCAACCGGTCGAAAAGTGCACGTTATGGCATTCGCATTTACCATGACAATGCACAAAGCGATGTGCACGACCTGGCGGCCGGTGAGAGCAAGGTGTTTGTTCTTCCCGTGGCTACCGATCGCCGCGGCTGGGTGGAACTCGATCGCTTCGGTATTCGCACACTGTTTCCCTTTGAATTATTTCGCTCCTGGGCATGGCTGCACATGGGGCTCCGGGGACTTGTCTACCCGGCGCCAAGCGAGGACGCTCCTGAGCCGCCGCCAACCTGCGTCGCTCACGGGCATCGTCAGCATGACGCCAGGGGTGAGGAAGACTTTGCCGGCTTAAGGCGATACCACGAAGGCGATTCACCACGGCATGTCGCGTGGAAGGCATATGCCCGCAGTGGGCAGTTATTGTCGAAGAAATTTGCCGGTGCCGACACAAGCAGCCAATGGTTCAGTTTTGATGACATCGAAAGCAGGGATATTGAGGAACGGCTTTCGATACTGACCCGCTGGATCGTCAGCACAGACCGAACGTCCGCGGACTACGGTCTGAGGTTGCCTGGCAAGGAATTTCCACCCGCCCACGGCGACGAGCACCGGCGCAGATGCCTGGAAGCCCTGGCACTGTTCGAGTTGGGACCATGATGCGCGCCCAGCCAAGAGGGACGGACGGTGCGCTGTTGAGCAGCCTGCCCTGGACACTGGCTGCACTGGTCGTCTCACTGGTGCCGCATGTGCCCTATCTCGCTTTCTGGATTACCGGTGCCTTTGTTTCCTGCGCAGCCTGGCGTTACACCATCGAAAAGCAACGCCGAATGCTGCCGTCGCGCTGGATCCGCGGTGGACTTGCGCTGGTCTGCTTCCTCGGTGTGCTCGCCACTTACTCATCGATCAGTGGCGTTGGGCCGGGCTCGGCGTTGCTGGCGATTATGGCCTCGCTGAAACTGCTTGAAACCCGCAAACGTCGGGATCAGTTTGTATTGCTGTTCATCAGCATATTCCTGGTGATGTCGTCGCTGCTTCGCGAACAGTATTTGTGGTCATTGCCCTATCTTGTTGTCAGCACGCTGATAATCATGACGGCCTGGTTGCGAATGTCCGCCAGCGAAGGCGAGTCTGCCAAGCAAAGCTTTAATACGGGTGGCCGTCTTTTGCTCTACGCCGCGCCACTTGCAATCGCCATGTGGATCTTTTTTCCGCGTCTCGCAACGCCGTTCTGGTCCGTACCGATTGATACCAGCCGCGGCATGACCGGATTGAGCGATACGATGAGTCCCGGCGATATCAGCTCGCTCTCGCAATCGAATGAAGTTGCGTTCCGGGTTCGCTTTGACGGCGAGCTTCCCCAACCCAAAGACCGGTACTGGCGCGGCCTGGTCATGACCAGTTTCAACGGCCGTACATGGCAGGCTTCCGAACCCCGTATCGCCGCCCCCGCCCGAGAGCAACTTGAGTTCATCGGGCAAGCCTATTCCTACGAAGTCACGTTGGAGCCCACGCAGCAGCAATGGGTTATCGCGATGGACATGCCAATGGAATGGTCACTTGAACGCACGTTCATGGGCCCGCATCAACAACTCTCGCGCGTCACTCCAATCGAACAACGCGTTGCGTACAGACTTGTGTCGTATCCCAGTTACCGGGTTCAAGCCGAGCTGCCGCGACTGTTTCGCCGTTTCTATACTGAAGTTCCAGAGAACAGTAACCCGCGCACTCTCGCACTTGCCCGTGAGTTGCGCGCGGCCGCGGAGTCCGATCTTGACTACATCGACGCTGTTCTTGCGATGTTTCGGAACGAAGACTATTACTACACGCTACAGCCGCCCGCTCTCGGCAGTAACTCTGTGGATGCATTCCTGTTCGACACTCGCCGGGGTTTTTGTGAGCACTATGCGTCGGCGTTCTCTGTCCTGATGAGAAACGCAGGCATACCGTCACGAATCGTGGCCGGCTACCAGGGCGGCGAAATCAATCCACTCGGCGGTCACCTGATCGTTCGCCAGTCCGATGCTCACGCCTGGACCGAAGTCTGGCTACCGGATTACGGCTGGCGCCGGGTCGATCCGACGGCCGCTGTCGCGCCAGAGCGCATCGACTACGGCACCCGCGATGCGGCCCTTGACGGTGTCGGCGTATCGTGGGGATTTTCCGCTCCATCCCAGTTGCTGCAAGACCTGACGATGGCGTGGGACATGCTCAACATGAAGTGGAACGACTGGATTCTCGGCTACAGCCCGGACAAGCAGAAGAGTTTCATGGAGTGGCTCGGCATGGATGAACCGAGCCGTCGCAAAATGCTGCTCACATTTGTCATCGCTGTAATCGCACTGATCCTGCTGATCAGCGGTTTCATGATGCTGCGTTACCGGCCGCCAAACAAAGATCGGCTGGCCGTTCTGTACAACCGCTTTGTCAAAAAGACCGGTGTCGATCGTCGCATCGGTGAAACCGAGCAGGCGTTTGCCGCGCGCGCTGCCAGGGAATCTCAACTACCGGCTGAGGCCATCGAGTCCGTCACCATCGCTTATCTGAACGCCCGTTACGGGCCAGGGGTGCCCGGTTCGGAAGAAACACTGCGGCAAGCGATTTTGAAAATCGCCTAGTCTTCAGCTCCGTTATCGGAAGGCGCACGTACCAGCGCCAGTAACAACGCACCCGCCAGGAACATGGGCATCAGCGCCAGCAGCACCCACTTCGGATCATCCGACAAGGTGGCTGCAACGGCCACCATCGCGGGCCCGAATACATGGGCAAACTTGGTCGTCATGCTGTAGAAGCCGAAAAACTCGCCCGGTTGTTCAGCGGGAATCAGCGTCGCATAGACGGACCGGCTTAAGCCTTGCACACCACCTTGCACGGATCCGATGATGACCGCCATGACAAAGAACTCTTCGACAGTGGTCATCCGGATTGCCCACAGACATGCGCCAACGTAGGCCAGCAATGCGAAGTAGATGCCCTTCTTGGCACCGAACCGCTCTGCAAGTGCACCGTAAATGATCGTTGCCGGAAACCCGACAAAATTGGAAATCATCAGCGCCATCACGAGATCGTTGTCGTCGAAGCCAAGCCGCTGACCATAATTGACGGCCATAAAAATGACCGTGAATACGCCGCCGATATAAAGCCAGTAACCGCCAAGAAATATCGTCACATTGCGGTACTTGCTGACCTGGAGAATTGTAGAACGCAGTTCCCTGTAGGCTGCGCGCACCGGATGACTTCGCACCTCGATCCGGCTGTGTTTCTCTTTGACGAACAAAAGCAGTGGAACCAGGAACAACAGCCACCAGACACCAACGGACACAAACGCCGGCCCAAACGCATCCGTTGCACTTTCCAGGCCGAATGTCTGTGGCGACTTCAACATCCATAGATGCAGGGCCAGCAACGCAGCACCACCGAGGTAGCCCGCTGAAAACCCCAGCGTCGAAACAAAGTCGTAGTTTTTCGGCTCGGTGACGTCAATCAGCAGCGAGTCATAGAACACGATCGAGCTGTAGTAGCCAATGGACGCTACCAGGTACAAGCCGAGCGCAAGGGGCCAGCCGCCCTGTCCGACGAAACCCAGTGAAGCGGTCGCGATCGCACCGACGAACGCGAAAACAAACAGCAGGCGCTTCCGGTAGCCGCCGGCATCGGCAATGGTTCCGAGGATTGGCGCAGAGAGTAAAACGATGATGCTGGCTGCCGATGTAATCCAGCCCAGTCGAACTGTCGTATCGGCGCCACTGCCGTCGCCAGCCCAGTAACGACCCAGCACGAGGGGAAACAGTACCGCGAGCACACTGAGCGCAAAGGCCGAGTTCGCCCAGTCGTAGAGCGCCCAGGTGATGACTTTCTTGTTTAAGATTCGCGACGCCGGCAAATGCCTGCCTCCGACTACGGGCCGTACGCTAGTGTTCCCTCGTCGCGCGGAATGCAATATCCGGCCAGCGTTCCTCGGTCAGATTGAGGTTGACTCTCGTAGGTGCAATGTAGACCAGACTGTTGCCGTGATCCAGCGCCAGGTTGTCGTGAGCCTTGCGCTCGAATTCGCTCAGCATCCTGGCATCGTCGCATTCCACCCAACGTGCCGTCGCAACATTGATCGCCTCAAACTGGCATTCCACGTTGTATTCGTCTCGCAACCGGTGCGCGACGACCTCGAACTGCAGCGGCCCAACCGCCCCCAGTATCAGGTCGTTATTGCGCATGGGTTTGAACAACTGCGTCGCGCCTTCCTCACACAATTGCGCGAGTCCTTTTTGCAATGCCTTCAGTCGCAAAGGATCTTTCAATACGGCGCGCCTGAATATCTCCGGCGCAAAATTCGGGATTCCGGTAAAACGCAGCGACTCGCCTTCAGAAAAGCTGTCGCCGATATTGATCGTGCCATGATTGTGAATGCCGATAATGTCACCGGCATAGGCGGTTTCGGCATGTTGCCGGTCGGCCGCCATAAACGTAATGGCGTCGGGAATCTTCATCTCCTTGCCGGAACGAACATGAAGAGTCCGAATTCCCTTACGGTACTCACCCGAGCAGATACGCATAAATGCAATTCGGTCGCGATGGCCCGGATCCATGTTTGCCTGGATCTTGAACACGAACCCTGTCATTTTTTCTTCATTCGGTTCAACGATTCGTTGCTCCGTTTCACGCGCCAGCGGTGCGGGTGCGTAATTGACGAACTCGTCCAGCAACTCCTTGACGCCAAAATTGCCGATCGCCGATCCAAAAAATACCGGCGTCTGTTTTGCCGCGAGATAGTCCTCGACGGACAGGGCCGGACAGGCCCCTTTGACCAGCTCAATTTCTTCGCGAAACGTATCAGCTTCGTCGCCAAGCGCTTCGCTTGCAGCGTCGGATTCAAGGCCATCAATCAACTGCCGCCCCGATGCCTTTTGGCGACCGACCTTGTCATACAGAAAAATCTTGTCCTGCAGCAGGTGATACACGCCCTTTAGTGACCGGCCCATCCCGATCGGCCAGGTAATCGGCGAGCACTGAATCTTCAGCACCGATTCAATTTCATCGAGCAGGTCAATCGGCTCACGACCGTCGCGGTCGAGTTTGTTGATGAATGTCATGATCGGCGTGTCGCGCAGCCGGCACACATCCATGAGTTTGATCGTGCGTTGTTCGACACCCTTGGCGCAGTCAATCACCATCAGCGCGGAATCCACAGCCGTCAGTGTCCGGTAGGTGTCCTCCGAGAAATCTTCGTGTCCGGGTGTATCGAGCAGGTTGACGACATGGTCGTTGTACGGAAACTGCATGACGGACGACGTGATGGATATTCCACGCTGTTGTTCCAGCGCCATCCAGTCGGACGTTGCATGACGATTGGCCTTGCGGCCCTTGACTGTGCCCGCCAGCTGGATCGCACCACCGTAAAGCAGCAGCTTCTCGGTGAGCGTCGTTTTACCGGCGTCCGGGTGCGAAATAATCGCAAACGTGCGCCGTTTGCTAACATGTTTATTGAGATTTGGCATTACAGTGAGAAGGCGTCAGAGGCGGCGCAGTCTATCGGAATCGCAACCCGCGCGAAACTCCCGCTCACTTATCGATGACGAGTTTTTTGGCCAGAACCGAGGCGTCCTCGCGCCCCTCTCGTGCCTGGTAGTAGGCTGGTCTCGCCGCGATCTTGTGAAAGCCTTTCTTTTGATACAAGCTAATCGCGGTTCTGTTCGATGGCCTCACCTCGAGAAAAATCTCCCGCACTGACGCTGAACGTGCCCGGTAAAGCAATTCGTCGAGCAGTTTTTCGCCGTAGCCCAGCGCACGAAATTCGGGATCGATGCAGAGATTGAGAATGTGCGCTTCGCCGGCAGCGATCGAGAGAATCGAATAGCCGGCCACTCTGCCATCGCGAACGAGCACAACGCATTGATAGCCTGCAAGCAGGCAATCGCGAAAAACACCGTGACTCCACGGGAATTCATAGCTTCGACGCTCGATGTCCGAGACCATAGCCAGGTCGTCGTGTTTCATGTCGCGAATCGTGGTCGGCGGCTCTGCCATCGGAGTAATCACGTCGGCAATGCCCCGCTTAACTTGCGCGCCAGGCAAAGGTCGGTCCAAACCTTGCGTTTCTGGGACGGGCTGCGCAACAGGTAGGCCGGGTGATAGGTGACCACCAGCGGTGTCCCGTTCAAATCATACTGATGCCCCCGTAGCCGGCCGACGGGTTCATCACTCTGCAGCAGATTTTGCGCGGCGATCTTGCCGACGGCGAGTATCACCTGCGGTTGGACGAGTGCGATCTGCCGTTCAAGGTAGTCCCTGCACGCGGCTGCTTCGTCGGGCTTCGGATCCCGGTTGTTGGGTGGCCTGCACTTCAGCACGTTGGCAATAAAAACCGAATCACGGCCAAGCCCTACTGCCCGTAACATTTCGTTGAGCATTTGTCCGGCCCGGCCGACGAACGGCTCTCCGCACCGGTCCTCTTCGGCTCCCGGCGCTTCGCCGATGATCATCCAGCTGGCATCTCGCACACCAACGCCAAAAACCGTCTGGGTTCGGCTTTTCGACAATGCACACCGCGTGCAGGCGGCGACACATTGCTCCAGCTCATCCCAGTCCATGACATCGGCCAGTGCCAGCCCAATATCGCCCGACGGTTCGACGCCCGGCTCGGCCGCATCGCGCGGCAGCCAGACATCGATTCCCATTGCCTGCAGATAGGCACGTCGCTGGTGTTCAGGGTGGATCATTCGTTGGACCAAAGCTTTTGCTTAAGGCGTGAGTTTGCCATGCCGTACCGCCCATTTCACGACGGGAATGGCACGGGTGCTAGCGCGGACTGGGAACTGCTCCGATGAGATCGACGCCGGCCCGGACGGTCTGCCCAATTTCCACCGAAACCTTGCCATTGTCCGGCCATTGCACTTCCGCGATGCGCGTCAGTCTCAGATAGGCGCAACGCTGCCCCTGTCCCAGCCGCTCACCGAAACGACCGAAGGCCCTGGGCGCAAGCCCCAGCCGGTGGCCGCGAAATTTCAATGTGACATCGGCTCCTTCATCCGTCTGCAGCCACATAGCCTTCGACCCGAGATCCTTGATAATGCCTTCAACCGGACTCCGCGCCGTGTATGTGCCGAGGCTATCGACGGCGATCACGACGCGGAGCGCCGGAAGCCCCATATCACCCGCCTCGATCGACCCGGCCTCGATAACCTCGCCATCAACCGGGCTCACGACACCCAGGGCGACTGAGGACATGGAACGCTGCGGATCGCGAAACACCAGGTACAAGATGGCGAAAACAGCCATCGGGGCCAGGGCAAGCCAGGGATCGGAGTAGCGAATCAGCAAAATGGCCACGGCAAGCGTCACAATAAGCAGTGGCAGGCCCTCTCGGGCAACAAAGGGGTTTCGGCGACCGTGCAAACGTTTATTCCATCGGCGAAAAGACTGCGGACCTTCCACTGCTTTGGCTTATCTGTCAATACGGTTAGAATGCGCGGCTCGCTAATCAATGGTTGAAACAATGCGCTTTTCGGAATTCGGACTCACGACACTCAAGGAAGTCCCATCAGATGCGGAGATCATCAGTCACAAGCTGATGCTGCGAGCAGGCCTGATTCGGCGATTGGCTTCCGGTCTTTTCACCTGGATGCCGCTGGGCCTTCGAGTCTTGCGAAAAGTCGAGACCGTCGTACGTGAGGAAATGAATCGTGCCGGTGCACTCGAATTGCTGATGCCGGCGGTACAACCAGCCGAGTTGTGGCAGGAATCCGGCCGCTGGGAACAGTACGGCCCGCTGCTGCTGCGCATGAGCGACCGGCATTCACGCGATTATTGCTTCGGTCCGACGCATGAAGAAGTTATCACCGACGTTGCCCGCCGGGAATTGCGCAGCTACAAGCAACTGCCAGTCAACTACTACCAGATTCAGACCAAGTTCCGTGACGAGATCCGCCCACGATTCGGCGTCATGCGATCTCGTGAGTTCA